>JBKJRE010000582.1:0-4636 GCA_046594775.1 Rhizobiaceae bacterium
CGGGCAGGAAAAGCCACAAAGTCTCTTTCGGCTTTTTTAGTTTTGCCGCAACAATTCCGCCCAGAGAACGAAAATGTTTGATCGCGTAGTCGCATTTCTGAAGAACTTGCCCGCCGACGGCAGGGGCGGGCAACAAGCGCTCGACAAGGACGACCCCCGCATTGCCGCAGCAGCGCTCATGTACCACGTGATGGATGCGGACGGCGTCCGCCAGGATGTCGAATGGGAGCGGATGAAACAGCTTCTGACCGAGACCTACGGGGTAACCGGCGAGGCGCTCGACAGGCTGGTCGCAGCCGGTGGCGAGGCCGATGAGGATGCGGTTGATCTTTACAGCTTCACCAGCGTGCTCAAGCGTCATCTCGACGCCGAGGCGCGGGTCGAATTCATCGGGTTGATGTGGGAGATCGTAGTTGCAGACGGCGAACTGCACGAACTCGAGGAAAACATTCTGTGGCGTATCGCAGAATTGATTGGCGTAGACCGTCGAGACCGCATCCTCGAGCGGCAGAAGGCCCAGCGCAATGCTGGCGCCGCCACCCGGGCCATCATGGAAGACGACTGATCGTTTATGCCAAGACGGAATACCGAACGCCACAAAATCCTGGTTGTGCTGCATCAGGAAACATCCAGCGCCGGCCGTGTCGGCCATGCTCTGCTCAAAAGTGGCTTCGACCTCGACATACGCCGACCGCCGCTCGGCGATGCGCTTCCCGAAACGCTTGAGCAACATGCTGGCGCCGTGGTGTTTGGCGGCCCCATGAGCGCCAATGACCAGGACGAGTTTGTGCGCCTCGAGACGGAGTGGCTACGGGTTCCGCTCAAGGAGGAGAGGCCGTTTCTGGGAATCTGCCTTGGCGCCCAGATGCTGGTCAATCATCTGGGAGGCAAGGTGGAGGGTCATCAAAACGGGCTTGTGGAAATTGGCTGGTATCCGCTTGAGGCAACGGAGGCAGGCAAGTCGCTCCTTCAGTGGCCTGAAATGGTCTACCAGTTTCATCGTGAGGGATTTTCGCTGCCATCAGGCGCGATACTGCTCGCCACGGCAGAAACCTATCCCAACCAGGCTTTTCGATATGGGAAGAACGCCTGGGGCATCCAGTTTCATGCCGAACTGACGCGAATGATGATGCAGCGATGGGTGGTGCATGGCGCGCATCGGTTCGAATTGCCCGGGGCCCAGCCCGGTCGCGATCATCTCGGCGGAAGACTGATCTGGGATATGCATCTGAGGCGCTGGTTGCACGAATTTCTCGAAACGATCTTCGGGAAGCCTGCAAGGGGATAGGCCGGTCAGTGTTGACCACGCAGATGCCGGATCTTTCTCAACTCAGGGAAAAGATAGGCCCAGATGCCCGCGATGGCGACCGCGCCAACGCCTCCGAAGACCACCGCCGGAACGGTGCCGATCAGCGCCGCCATCGTGCCGGCGCGGAACTCGCCAAGCTCATTTGACGCGCCGACAAAGACCATGTTGACGGCGTTGACGCGGCCGCGCACCTGATCGGGAGTCCACAGCTGGATCAGGGTCTCCCGGACATAGACGCTGATCATGTCGGCCGCCCCCAGAAGCGCCAGCGCCGCGATCGACAGCCAGGGCACGGTGGAAACGCCGAACAGCACGGTCAGCATGCCGAAAAGCGCGACGCAGCCGAACATCACGCCCCCTGCGTGATCGCGCAACGGATGACCGGTAAGCCAAACCGCCACGAGGATGGCTCCGACGCCGGGGGCGGACCGCAAAAGGCCAAGCCCCCAGGGGCCCAGTTCAAGGATGTCGCGAGCATAGACCGGCAGCAGCGCGACGGCGCCGGACAGCAGGACGGCGAACAGGTCAAGCGAAATGGCGCCGAGCACGACCTTCTCGCCCATGATGTAACGGATTCCGGCGAACAGCGTTTCAAGCGTCGGCTTGTCGGTCCGGCTTTGCTGCGCCGGACGCGGGATCCGCAGAACCAGCAGCGCCGCGGCGGCCATCAGCATTGCAGCCGAACCGTATGCGGCCATGGAAGACAGGCCATAGAGCAGTCCTCCGGCGACCGGGCCGACGATCGTGGCGGTCTGCCAGGCCGACGAATTCCAGGCAACCGCGTTGGCGAAAACCTCCTTCGGCACCAGATTGGCGACAAGCGACGCGGAGGCGGGACCGAAAAAGGCTCTTGCGATACCAAACACGCCAAGCACCGCGAAAATCGGACCGGGGCCGGACAGGCCGTGCCAGCTGAACAGCAGCAGCGCGAGCGCGCAAACCGCTTCCAGAGCCGTGGCGAGACCCATGATGAGCCGCCGCCCGAACCGATCGGCAACCGCGCCGGTCACCAGCACCAGGAGCAGCGAGGGCAGAAACTGGATGACGCCGACCAGCCCGAGGTCGAGGGGATCACGCGTCAGATCATAGATCTGCCAGCCGACTGCGACGGACACGATCTGGGTCGAAAACGTCGCCAGAAAGCGTGCCAGCCAGAAATAGAGATAGGAACGGTGACGGAAGGCAGCATAGCGCTGATCTGAGTCGCCGGTCGATTCTGGGGTCATGGCCGGCATATGCGATGAGAGGAAGCCGGCGGGATTGTCCGGCAGCTATGCTCTAGCGAAACTGCAGTCGTTTTGCGCGCCCATAACCGGCGCATCGCCGTTTTGTCCATCGGATTGACGCGCAGTCGCAACAAATCCCAACCATTCCGGGGCCGGCTTCCAGATCGCGAATTCCCGGAGAGCCTCAGGCGGGGATGACCGCACCCTCGAGCGTGGTGAGTTGATGCAGGAACAGCTCCGCCTTGGTGCGCGCAAGATCGTCATGGGCGTTTTCCGCCTCGTGCCGTGCATGCTTGATACGCTCTGCGAGGTCCGATGCGTCCAAATCGCTTGCCAGCACTGCAGACTCCGCGAGTAAGGTGCAACCTGCAGGCAGGATGTCGGCGAAGCCGCCAAACACCACGTAGCGCTCGGTAGCACCGGCTGCTGTCTTGACCGTCACGATGCCTGGCTTGACTGTCGTCATCACCGGTGCATGGTTGGCCATCACAGTCATTTCGCCCTCAGCGCCTGGAATGACGACGAACTCGACCTCTTCCGAAACCAGAAGGCGTTCGGGCGAGACAAGTTCGAATTGGAAAGCTTCAGCCATCACTTCTCACACGCTAATTGATCCCTGCTGGCGGAAAAATCCGCCAGCCCGTCTTCGGGTGTCAGCCTACGCCGCTTCTGCGGCGAGCCTCTGCGCCTTGGCGACAGCCATGTCGATGCCGCCGACCATGTAGAACGCAGCCTCCGGGAGGTGATCGTACTCGCCGTCGACCAATCCCTTGAAGCTCTTGATCGTGTCTTCGAGCGGCACAAGCTGGCCGGGCGAGCCGGTAAACACTTCGGCCACGAAGAAGGGCTGCGACAGGAAGCGCTCGATCTTGCGGGCGCGCGCCACCGTCACCTTGTCCTCTTCCGACAACTCGTCCATGCCGAGAATGGCGATGATGTCCTGGAGAGACTTGTATCGCTGCAGAACCTCCTGCACGCGTCGGGCGACCGTGTAATGCTCCTCGCCCACGATGATAGGATCGAGCATGCGCGAAGTGGAGTCGAGCGGATCGACTGCTGGATAGATACCCTTTTCGGCGATCGAACGATTGAGCGTCGTGGTCGCGTCAAGATGGGCGAAGGACGTCGCAGGCGCTGGATCGGTCAAGTCGTCGGCGGGCACGTAGATCGCCTGCACCGACGTGATCGATCCTTTGTGGGTCGAGGTGATGCGTTCCTGCATCTGGCCCATATCGGTGGCCAGCGTCGGCTGATAGCCCACCGCCGAGGGAATGCGCCCCAGCAGAGCCGACACTTCCGAACCCGCCTGAGTGAAGCGGAAAATGTTGTCGACGAAGAACAGAACGTCCTGCCCCTGATCGCGGAAATGCTCCGCGATGGTCAGGCCCGACAGGGCGACGCGGGCGCGAGCACCGGGCGGCTCGTTCATCTGGCCGAACACGAGCGCGCACTTGGAACCGTCAGTCGAGCCGCCATGCTCATGCGGATCCTTGTTGACGCCCGATTCGATCATCTCGTGGTAGAGATCGTTTCCTTCGCGCGTGCGCTCCCCAACGCCGGCAAACACCGAATAGCCGCCATGCGCCTTGGCAATGTTGTTGATAAGTTCCTGGATGAGCACGGTCTTTCCGACGCCGGCGCCGCCAAACAGACCGATCTTGCCGCCGCGAGCGTAGGGCGCGAGCAGATCGACGACCTTGATGCCGGTCACGAGAATCTGGGACTCGGTAGACTGGTCGACATAGGCTGGCGCATCCTGGTGGATGGAGCGACGCATCTTCGTCGAAATCGGGCCGGCTTCGTCCACCGGTTCGCCAATGACGTTCATGATGCGGCCAAGCGTTTCGTCGCCAACCGGAACCGTGATCGGGGAGCCAGTGTCATAAACATCCTGTCCGCGAACCAGACCTTCAGTCGTATCCATGGCGATGCAGCGCACGGAATTTTCGCCGAGATGCTGCGCCACTTCCAGGATCAGCCGGTTGGCGCCGTTCATCGTTTCGAGTGCGTTCAGGATCTTCGGCAGATTGCCGTCGAACTTCACATCGACGACGGCGCCGATCACCTGTGACACACGGCCGGCCTGACCCTGTGCCAGCAG
>JBKJRE010000003.1:0-3166 GCA_046594775.1 Rhizobiaceae bacterium
CGGCCGCGCTGCGCGAGGTCCGACGTGCCCTGCTCGAGGCCGACGTTGCGCTCGAGGTGGTCCGCTCCTTCGTCGACAAGGTGCGCGCCAAGGCCGTCGGCGCGGCCGTCGTGAAGTCGATCAAGCCCGGCCAGATGGTCGTCAAGATCGTCCATGACGAACTGGTCGACATGCTGGGCAGCGAGGGCGTCGCCATCGACCTCAACGCCCCGGCGCCGGTCGTCATCATGATGGTTGGCCTTCAGGGCTCCGGCAAGACCACCACCACCGGCAAGATTGCAAGGCGCCTCACCGACCGCCAGGGCAAGAAGGTTCTGATGGCCTCGCTGGATACACGCCGTCCGGCCGCGCAGGAGCAGCTGCGCCAGATCGGCGAACAGGTCAGCGTCGCCACGCTGCCGATCGTGGCCGGCCAGACCCCGGTCGACATTGCGCGCCGCGCCGTGCAGGCGGCGAAGCTTGGCGGCCATGACGTCGTCATCCTCGACACCGCCGGCCGCACCCATATCGACGAGCCGCTGATGGTCGAGATGGCCGAGATCCGGAAGGTTTCGAACCCCCATGAAATCCTTCTCGTCGCCGATTCGCTGACCGGTCAGGACGCCGTCAACCTCGCCACGAGCTTCGACCAGCGCGTTGGTATCACCGGTCTGGTGCTCACCCGCATGGATGGCGACGGACGTGGCGGCGCAGCCCTTTCCATGCGCGCCGTCACCGGCAAGCCGATCAAGCTGATCGGCACCGGCGAGAAGATGGACGCGCTGGAGGAGTTTCACCCCAAGCGCATCGCCGACCGCATTCTTGGCATGGGCGACATTGTTTCGCTTGTCGAAAAGGCCTCCGAAAACATCGACGCGGAACAGGCCGCGGCGATGGCCAAAAAGATGCAGTCGGGCAAGTTCGACCTCAACGACCTGGCCGCCCAGCTTGGGCAGATGTCGAAGATGGGCGGCATGGGCGGCATCATGGGCATGATGCCGGGCATGGGCAAGATGAAGGACCAGATGGCGGCCGCCGGCATGGACGACAAGATGTTCGGCCGCCAGATCGCCATCATCTCGTCGATGACCAGGGCCGAGCGCGCCAATCCCGACCTGCTGAAGCACAGCCGCAAGAAGCGCATTGCCGCCGGTTCGGGCACCAACGCCGCCGAGATCAACAAGCTTCTGAAGATGCACCGGCAGATGGCCGACATGATGAAGGCCATGGGCGGCAAGGGCCGCGGCGGCGGCATGATGCGCGGGATGATGGGCGGCCTGGCCTCGAAGATGGGGCTGGGCGGCATGCCCGGCATGGGCGGCGGCATGCCCGACCTCTCGAGCCTCGACCCCAAGCAGCTCGAAGCCTTGCAGAAGCAGGCCGGCGCGGCTGGACTCGGCCAGGGCATGAAGGGGCTTCCGGGTCTGGGCGGCGGCGGTCTGCCTGGCTTGCCGGGCGGCATGAAGCTCCCCGGTCTCGGTGGGCCTGGCGGCCTTCCGGGTCTGGGCAACAAGAAGAAGTGAGGGGGAGATGACAGACACGGCGGATATCTCACCGGTACGGGCGGTCCTCGCCGACTACCGCGCCTCGATCGACAATATCGACGCGGCGCTCATTCACATGCTGGCTGAACGCTTTCGCTGCACCAAGGCGGTAGGCGTTCTCAAGGCACAGCATGGACTGCCGCCGGCCGATCCGGCACGCGAGCAGCAGCAGATCGCGCGGCTTCGCCAGCTGGCGAAGGATGCCCATCTCGATCCCGATTTCGCCGAAAAATTCCTCAACTTCGTCGTCAGGGAAGTGATCCGCCACCACGAACAGATCGCCGCTGAAACCGGCGTGACGAAAACCGGCTGAATCCGGCCGCCAACCCGAACATCAGAAACAACAGACCTTTAGGAGAAACCAATGTCTTTGAAAATTCGTCTGGCCCGTGCGGGCTCCAAGAAGCGTCCCTACTATCACGTCGTCATCGCCGACGTCCGTTCGCCGCGCGACGGCCGGTTCATCGAGCAGGTCGGCTCCTGGAACCCGCTGCTGCCCAAGGATGGCGGCGAGCGCGTCAAGATCGACGCCGAGCGCGTCAAGCACTGGATGGACCACGGCGCCCTGCCGACCGACCGTGTCGCCCGTTTCCTCGACGAGGCCGGCGTCACCAAGCGCGAGGCGCGCAACAACCCGACCAAGGCGCTGCCCGGCAAGAAGGCAACCGAGCGTACCGCCGCGCTGAAGAAGGCGCAGGAAGACGCGGCGGCGGCGATTGCAGCGGCGGCTGCCGAACCGGCCGTCGCCGAAGAGGCTCCGGCCGAAGAGACCGCGACCGCCGAGTAAATCTGCCGGTCATGTTTTCAAACGGCGGGCGAGCAATCGCCCGCCGTTTTTTCGTTTGGCGGCGCGTCCCGTCTTTCGCGACCGGCGTACACACCGTCTCCGCAACCGCCCCAACGACAATGTCTGCTTCTGACCCGTTGCCGCCGCCTGCCCTTTGACTATTCTTGCGCAACAAGTGCGGGCATGGGTGCTATGAGCGTGGATAGATTTCCGCCCCGGCGTGGAAGCACCGCCGGCCTGACCTGGCATTCCGGGACGCCGCACGTAGCTACGGCGTATGCCAGCTTCGTCATCCACGGGCAAGCGCAGCGAAGCGGAGCGCGACCCGAGTATCCATGCCGTGACATTGACAACCGAGCCGGCGGTACAAAACGCAGCCGGGTTCTGCACCGCTGGTGGATTGGTCTATGTCACGGCATGGATCCCAGGGTCTTCGCAGGCCTGCGGCCTGCTTTGCCCTAGGATGACGAAGGCGTAGACAGAAACATCCCCTCTCTTGCGATTTCTAACACTTAGTTTTTCGCTTCGCTCTGAGCTAAGACATTGAAATCGCTTTCTCTCCCGCAAGTGGAGATACCACGTCCGCGTTTTCCACCCCATCTTTATCCACGCCTCCAAAACCTCCCGCATAATGGCCGCATCGCCCTCGCGGGAACCTTGGTCCGGACCGGGGATCAGGGGAGGGAGACGGCGCCGGGTGGCCGCGCAACGGTAGCGCGGTTGGACATTTTCATCCAGAAACCCGGGCCCTGGCGGAGGCATGTGCGTGAAACTCGTTGCTCCCTGTCTGCCGGGGCAAGAACGCCGGCGGGCGCAGGATACCGCGCCATTAGTTAGTTACAGAGGTGCGGCCCTG
>JBKJRE010000348.1:0-9164 GCA_046594775.1 Rhizobiaceae bacterium
ATCGAGAAGATCAAGTCCGAGGTGCCGGCTGACAAGCTCAAGGGCTATGTGCTCGACCTGCGCCTCAATCCTGGCGGCCTGCTGGACCAGGCGGTCAGCGTCTCCGACGCCTTCCTCGACCGCGGCGAGATTGTCTCGACGCGCGGCAGGGACCCGAAGGATATCTCGCGCTTCGATTCGCGGCCCGGCGACGATACCGATGGCAAGCCGCTCATTGTGCTTGTCAATGGCGGCTCGGCCAGCGCTTCGGAAATCGTCGCGGGGGCGCTGCAGGACCACCGCCGCGCCACGGTCGTCGGCACCACGTCCTTCGGCAAGGGATCGGTGCAGACCATCATCCCGTTGTCGGAAAACGGGGCGCTGCGCCTGACGACCGCGCTTTACTACACGCCGGCTGGCAAATCGATCCAGGGCAAGGGCATCTCGCCCGACATCAAGGTCGAGCAGCCGTTGCCCGAGGATCTCGCGGGCCGTGATGTGTCGCGCGGCGAATCTGACCTCAAGGGCCACATCAAGGGCGTGGAAGAGGGCGACGAGGGCTCGGGTTCGGCCGCTTACGTGCCGCCGGATCCAAAGGATGACGTGCAGCTGAAATTTGCGCTTGAACTGTTGCGCGGCGAGAAGACCGATCCGGCGTTTCCGCCCAATCCCGACAAGGCGGTCATGAACAACCAGTAGGTCGACGGGTTTTCCGCCTGGCAGGTCAGCCGAAAAAGCCGTAGCGATTGGAAACGAATAGCTGCCGGGGCCACAAGGTTCCGGCAGCTTGATTCAAAGGTACTCCAGACGGCAGGGGTCGCCGCTCGATGCAAGCAGTCAAGGATCTTGAACGCCCGCTCGGCGCCTCCGGCCGACCCGTGCGCGGATCGGGGCGCACATCCCTCTCGCGACGCACTTTGGGCATGGCGCTGACAGCGGTCTGCCTTCTCGTTGTCTCCAGCGCGATTGCGTTGCGCGGCACGCCCTTTCGCGACCCCGACAGGACCGCGTCGTCGAAACCGGAGATCACCGGTGAGCCAGCGCCAGTCGCGGCGGTCGACGTCGCCGTTGCGCCAACGGTTGCACAAAAGGCGCCCGCAGCGGCCGGCCCGTCGATCATTCATGTCGATCCGCAGGATTATGGCAAGGGCAACGGCGTCATCGTCATCCGCGATCCTTCCGCGATCGGCCAGGACCTGCGCGTCGCGCACTTGCCGGATCGGGCGCTGATCGAAGAAACCGACATCGGGCCGCTCCCCATCCGGTCCGCCGACGGCAGACGTCCGGTGGATGTCTACGCCAGACCCTGGTCCGGGACGCGGGGCGCGCGCGTCGCCATCGTCATCGGGGGCCTTGGCCTGTCGCAGACCGGCACGCAGGAAGCGATAAATAAGCTGCCGTCGGAGGTAACGCTGGCCTTTGCCCCGCAAGGCAACAGCATCGGCCGGTGGATGCAGGCGGGCCGCCAGAAGGGCCATGAAATCCTGATGCAGGCGCCGCTGGAGCCCTTCGACTATCCAAATGTCAATCCTGGCCGCAATACGCTGACCGTTGGTGCAACGCCGGAGGAGAACATCAAGAACCTCTACTGGACGCTGTCGCGAACGACTAACTATACGGGCATCATGAATTACATGGGCGCACGGTTTGTGGCCGACCCGGCTGCCCTGGCGCCGGTTATGGCGGAGCTTGGCAAGCGTGGGCTTCTCTATCTTGATGACGGCTCGACCGCGCGCAGCGTCGCGCCGGAACTCGCCTTGCAGAATGGCGTTCCCTTCGCTGCGGGGGACGGCATCATAGACGGGGATCAGGACCGCGGCGCCATCCTGAAAAAGCTCGATCAGCTTGAAGCAACCGCCCGCGCCAAGGGTTTCGCCCTGGGAAGCGGATCGGCCTTCGACATCACAGTCGATGCTGTCACATCGTGGATCGCCGAGGCGAAGAAGCGCGGCATCGAGATTGTTCCGGTGTCGGCGGTGACGCTCGATCCGGAGAAGGGCTGAAGCATGGCGACGAAGCATGTCGACCCGGAAACGCTGCCATACCGGCCGTGTCTAGGCCTGATGGTCCTCAATGGCAACGGACTGGTCTGGGTGGGCCATCGCATCGCCGAGCCCGACGGGGAGATGACCGGTGCGAACAAGCTCTGGCAGATGCCCCAGGGAGGTATCGACCCTGGAGAGGAAGCGCTCGAAGCAGCGCGACGCGAGCTTTATGAAGAGACCGGCATGCGAACGGTCTCGCTGATCGCCGAGGCGCCTGAGTGGATCCGCTACGACCTGCCGCCAGAACTCGTCGGCATCGTCTGGAAGGGAAAGTATCGCGGCCAGAGGCAAAAATGGTTTGCCTTCCGTTTCGAGGGCGCCGAGAGCGAAATCAGCATCGATCCGCCACCCGGCGGCCACGAAGCCGAATTCGACCGCTGGGACTGGCGCCGGATGGACGACCTCGTTGATCTCGTCGTGCCTTTCAAGCGCCAGGTCTATGGACAGGTCGTGTCCGCGTTCCGTCATCTCGCGGCGTAGCCTTGCGGCCTTGCGCTGTCCCGGGGGCGCAATCGGAAGCGCTGACGAATGCGTCAGTCCGCAATGGTTGCGGGGTCAACGATCCCGCTTTACTGATGGGCGACGCAGGAATCTCCGAGTTTGCCGACATGCCAGAACTTTTACTCCAGCCCGACGTCGATCAGGCCGGCGCGATCCTTAGCGTCGACCTTGCCGCGGTCAGGGAAAACTACAGGCGGCTTCGCCGCCGCTCGGGGAAGGCGTCCTGTGGCGCCGTTGTGAAGGCGGATGGCTATGGGCTCGGCGCCGCAGAAATTGCAACTGCGCTTGTTCAGGAGGGCTGCGAGACCTTTTTCGTCGCCCATGCCGTCGAGGGACAGTCGCTGCGACGCGTGGTTGGCGACGCACCGGAGATTTATATTCTCAACGGCATTCAACCTGGAGCGGAAGATGCCTGCGCCGCATTGCGGCTGACTGCGGTGGCAAACAGCGCCGTACAATTTGTGGCGTGGCGTGACGCCGCCCGCCGACGCGGCGGAGGCTCCTTGCCGGTCGCCGTACAGATCGACAGCGGCATGGCGCGCCTGGGCATGTCCGAGGGGGAAATCGAGACAATCGCCGCCAATATGACTGCTTTCGAAGGGCTTGAGATCAAGCTTGTGATCAGCCATCTCGCCTGTGCGGACGAGCCGGAAAATCCCGCAAACCGGCACCAGCTTGAAACATTCGACCGGCTCAGGGCAATGTTGCCGCAGGCACCGGCGTCGCTTGCCAATTCGTCGGGCATCTTTCTCGGCCAGAAATTTCACCTCGACATGGTCAGGCCAGGGGCAGCGCTATACGGCGTCAACCCGACGCCGGGCCTGCCGAATCCAATGCGTCAGGTCGTCAGTCTGGATGCGAAGGTGATCCAGACGCGCAGTCTGGATGCCGACAGGGGCGTCGGCTACGGTCACAGCTTCCGATCTCCCAGCACGCTGGAACTGGCGACGATCGCGCTCGGCTATGCGGATGGCTGGCCGCGCCGTGCCGCCTGTTCGGCCTGGCTGGATGGCGTTGCACTGCCTTTTGCCGGGCGGGTTTCGATGGACAGCATCATCATCGATATGTCGGCCCTGCCGCCGAACCGGCTCCAGCCCGCCGATCTCGTCGAAATGATAGGGGCGCACCAGACGGTCGACGATGTGGCGCGGTCCGCAGGCACGATTGGCTATGAAATACTGACGAGCCTTGGTCACCGCTTCCATCGACGCTACCTAGGTCAATGAGAATCGTTCGCGCGGGAGCAGCAGGTCGATGAAAATCCTGGTTATGGGCGCCGGCGTGATCGGCGTCACAACGGCCTATTATCTGAACGAGGCCGGCCATGAGGTTACTGTCATTGACCGGCAGGCCGGACCTGGCATGGAGACCAGCTTCGGCAATGCTGGCGAAATCTCTCCCGGCTATGCATCCCCATGGGCCGGGCCTGGTATTCCGCTGAAGGCGATCAAATGGCTGCTGATGCGCGATGGCCCTCTCGTGGTGCGTCCCGGGATGGAGCGCGCCATGTGGGTCTGGCTCTTCCGAATGCTGCGCAACTGTACCTCCGCGCGCTATGCGATCAACAAGGCGCGGATGGTTCCGCTGGCCGAGTATAGCCGCGACAGTTTGCGTGCGCTGCGCGAGTCCACCGGTATCAGCTACGATGAACGCAGCCAGGGAACGCTGCAACTGTTCAGGAACCAGCAGCAGCTTGATGGAACCGGCAAGGACATCGAGGTTCTGAAGCAGTTCGGCGTGCCCTACGAACTTCTCGATGCCGCCGGTTGCATTTCTGCGGAACCGGCGCTGTCTCGCGTCGCCGGGAAGATTGCCGGCGGTCTGCGGCTGCCTGCCGACGAGACCGGCGACTGCAAGCTGTTCACGGAGCGGCTGGCGAAGATATGCATGGATCGCGGCGTAATGTTCCGGTTCGGACTGGAAACGGGCCCGCTTTTGCTAGACCGGTCCAACACCGCGCTTAGCGGCGTAAAGGTCGGAAAAAAAATGATCCTCGCTGACGCGTACATCATGGCCTACGGAAGCTATTCGGCGCGGTGGATGCGCAAGCTCGGTGTCCCCGTCCCGGTATATCCAGTCAAAGGCTACTCGATCACCATGCCTGTCACCGATGCGGCCGCCGCGCCGGTGTCTACCGTCATGGACGAAACCTACAAAGTGGCGATCACGAGGCTTGGCGACCGGATCAGGGTCGGCGGGACCGCCGAAATATCGGGCTTCGACATGACACTCCACGAGTCGCGTCGTGCTACGCTGGAACGCTCTGTCGGCGACCTGTTCCCGGATGGGGGTGATGTCAAGCAAGCGAGCTTCTGGTGCGGGCTGCGACCGATGACGCCTGATGGCCCGCCAATCATTGGGCCGACCCGATACCCTAACCTGTTTGTCAATACTGGCCATGGCACTTTGGGCTGGACTATGGCTTGCGGCTCGGGCAGGGTGCTGGCCGATATCATCTCCGGCAAGCAGCCGGACATCGACGCTCGCGAACTGGGTATGTCGCGCTATGATTAGCGGTCCCTTGGATTCTTTGAAACCTATTCTGCGCCAGCGCGTTGTCTGCCCAGTTCAAACACTGGAGAACCGCAATGGCCAACCCCGGCAGAATTCCGGATCCTAGTCTGGATCCGCTCGACCCCTCCACGCCAAATCGCATCGACCCGGTAACCGGGGAACCCCGCGTTGCTCGGACGGTCGAGCGGCCTGGCGTCGTCAATCGCGTCGAGACGCGAAGCGGTGGCAGCGCTGTCCTGATTGCAGCCGTTGTCATCGTGCTTGCCATCGTCGCTTATTTCGTCTTGACGCCAGCTTCCAACGATGTGGTTGTCGAGACACCGGCTCCTGCGGTGACCACCGAGCCGGCTGCGCCCGCAACGGACACGACCGCCCCGGCCGATACAGTTGCGCCAGCGCCCGAATCCAGCGCTCCTGCCGACGCAGTTGCACCCGATGCTTCGGCTCCTGCCGACACGGCTCCGGCTCCCACGACTCCGGAACCCGCTCCGGCACAGTAACGACAGTCGGCCCAGACATGAAAACGGCCCGCTCTGGCGGGCCGTTTTTTGTATGACAATCGTTGGAACCGCTACATGTGAATCGGTTTGAAGAAAGTGGCCAGCGCAGCCTCCTTGACCGCTTCCGACATGGTCGGATGCGCATGACAGGTGCGGGCCAGATCTTCGGACGAACCTCCGAATTCCATCAATACCGCGGCCTCATGGATCAGTTCGCCGGCGCCGTGGCCGACGATATGGGCGCCCAGGACGCGGTCGGTCTTGCTATCAGCCAGTATCTTCACGAATCCGTCCGTATGAAGCGTCGCCCTGGCGCGCGCATTTGCCGAAAACGGAAACTTGCCGACCTTGTAGTCGATGCCGGCCTTGCCCAGTTCCTCCTCCGTCCTTCCGACAGACGCCACTTCGGGACTTGTATAAACTACGCTCGGGATCACGTCGTAGTTCACGTGGCCGGCCTGTCCGGCGATGATCTCCGCCGCCGCGACGCCCTCGTCCTCGGCCTTGTGGGCCAGCATGGGCCCGGCGATGACATCGCCAATGGCATAAATTCCGGGAACATTCGTCTGCAGGTGGCCGTCCGTTTTGATGCGACCGCGCTCGTCGAGTTCGACACCTGCCTCGGCAAGCCCGAGCCCATCCGCGAAAGGCTTCCTGCCGGTCGAAATCAGCACGACGTCTGCCTCGATCGTTTCCGCGTCCCCCCCCTTTACAGGCTCGAACGTCACGGATGCGCCCTTCTTGCCCTTGGCCACGGCGGTGACCTTCGAGCCGGTCTTGATGTCGATGCCCTGCTTGGCCAGCAGGCGCTGGAACTGTTTTGCGACCTCGGCGTCCATCCCGCCCAAGATCGTGTCCAGATACTCGACGACCGTTACCTTGGCGCCGAGACGCGCCCACACCGAGCCAAGCTCCAGCCCGATGACGCCGCCGCCGACCACCACCAGATGATCAGGCACTGTCTCCAAGGACAGCGCCCCGGTCGAGGATACGATCACCTTCTCGTCGATATCGACCGTCACGCCGGGTATTGAGGCAACCTCCGAGCCGGTCGCGATGACGATGTTCCTGGTGTCGACCTCCTGGCTCTTGCCGTCGCCGTCCGTAATCGACACCTTGCCCGCCGAAACGATCTTGCCGGTGCCGCGCAGCACGTCGATCTTGTTCTTCTTCATCAGGAAGTCGAGGCCCTTTGTGTTCTGCCCGACGACCTGTTCCTTATGGCCCATCATTTTCTTCAGGTTGAATTTGGGTTTGCCGATCTCGATGCCGAGCGGCTCGAAGGAATGACTCGCCTCGGCGAACATTTCGGTGGCGTGCAGCAGCGCCTTGGAGGGAATGCAGCCGATATTCACACAGGTGCCGCCAAGCGTCGGCCATCTCTCGACAAGGGCGGTCTTGAGGCCGAGCTGAGCTGCCTTGATGGCGCAGACATAGCCTCCCGGGCCGCTTCCGATGATGACGACGTCATATGCCATTGATCTTTCCCTGTGCTTGAGCCGAAGCCGGCCTTCTCATCAATCTAAGATTTTACGGACCCGAAAGCCATGTCGCAGCCATTCATTCCTGGCAACCCTTCAATGCAAAAGCGCCCCATGGCGCGCATCCGCGCCCTGAGGCGACAAGAGCGCGACCGCGCCCTGGTCGTCCGCCATGCGGACAACCCTCAGGCGGTAAAGGCATCGAGCCCTTCGCCGGTGACGTCCCCTGCAGGGATAAACCGGCTAGGAGATTAACCGGATCAGCATCATCACCAGGCCGATTATGGAACCCAGCCAGATCAGCGTCCTGGCCACCGGAATGCCCGTCGCATAGAGCACCACGTAGATGACGCGGCAGACGATCCAGATCAGGGCGCCGATTGCGGCCATTCCGCCGGTCTTGTCGGTGGCGACCAGGCCTACCACCAGCGCGATGAAAGCCGGATAGGTTTCCAGCAGATTGTGCAGTGCCCGTTTCAGCCGCTCGGCAAGCACGCTGTTGGTCTTGCGCTCCTCGTCGCGCGGGCTGAACAGATAGCCCGGCGTCAGGTCGCCCAGTACGCTGGCTTGCAGGACGATTTGAACGAGCAGGAGCGCCACGCTCCAAGCAAGAACGCTGACTTCGGTAGATGCGGCCAAGGTTTCCATGGTTCCCTCCGGATTTCGGGCAAGCCCGCGGCTCGCCTGAACCCATTATAGCCTATAAATCGAGAACCAGCCGCTCCGGATCTTCGAGGCTTTCTTTGACCCTTACGAGGAAGGTCACGGCTTCCTTGCCGTCGACGATGCGGTGGTCATAGGAGAGCGCCAGATACATCATCGGCCGGATGACGATCTGCCCGCCGACGACCACCGGCCTCTCCTGGATCTTGTGCATGCCCAGGATGCCGGACTGTGGTGCGTTGAGGATCGGCGTCGACATCAGCGAGCCATACACGCCGCCATTCGAGATGGTGAAGGTGCCGCCTTGCATGTCGGCGACCGACAGCTTGCCGTCGCGCGCCGCAAGCCCGAGCCTGCCGATTTCCTTCTCGATCTCGGCGATCGTCATGGCGTCGGCATTGCGCACCACCGGCACCACAAGGCCCTTTTCGGTGCCAACGGCAACGCCGATATGGGCATAGTCCTTGAAGATGATGTCGGTCGCGTCGATCTCCGCGTTGACCGAGGGGATTTCCTTCAGCGCATGCGTCACCGCCTTGGTGAAGAAGCCCATGAAGCCGAGCTTGACGCCGTGCTTCTTCTCGAACAGCTCCTTGTACTTGGTACGCATCGCCATCACGGCGCTCATGTCGACCTCATTGAAGGTCGTCAGCATGGCGGCGGTCGCCTGCGCTTCCTTGAGGCGGCGGGCGATTGTCTGGCGCAGCCTGGTCATGCGCACACGCTCTTCGCGCGACGCGTCGTCGGGTGCCGGGTCGGCTCTAGGCATCACAGGCGCCTCGGCCTTTGGCGTCTCTGCAGGCTGTGACGGCGCGCCCCTGGCGACAGCGTCCAGCACGTCACCCTTCAGCACCTGACCGCGCTTGCCCGAGCCGGATACCTGATCGACCGATACGTTGCTCTCGGCAAGCAGTTTGGCGGCCGATGGCGATGGCTGCATCTTGCGCTCGGCCACCGGAGCATCGCCGGCGATATTGGCGGTCTTTTCAGCGGCTTCCTTGACCGTGGAAGCGCCGGAATCATCGGAAGCCTGGGCTATGGCGTCTGGCTTTGAGGTCTTTTCCTTGGCGTCCTCCTTCGACTTGGCCTTGGCCGCGCCGCCGCCTTGTGCGATCTGGCCGAGCAGCGCCCCAACGCCGACCGTTTCGCCGTCCTTGGCGGTGATCTCGGACAGCGTGCCCGCCGCCGCGGCCGGCACTTCGATGGTCACCTTGTCTGTCTCAAGCTCGACCAGGGGCTCGTCGATGGCGATCGGATCGCCGACCTTCTTGAACCATTTGCCAATCGTGGCTTCGGTCACGGATTCGCCCAGTGTGGGGACGCGGATTTCGGTGGCCATGTGCTGTACCTGTCCGTTTCTGTCTCTTGAAAACTATTCGCCCAGCGCGTCGTCCAGGAAGGCTGCAAGCTGCGCCAGATGACGCGACATCATGCCGGTCGCCGGCGATGCAGCCGCCGGCCGCCCCGTATAGCGAACGCGC
>JBKJRE010000255.1:0-2529 GCA_046594775.1 Rhizobiaceae bacterium
CTTCGAGGGCCGCTTCATAGAGCTGGCTTGGATGGCGAGCATCCGGTCCCGCGTTCGGGAAGACGAACGCCCAAGGGACCGGATGCTCGCCATCCAAGCCAGCTCTATGAAGCGGCCCTCGAAGGACTCGTGCTTTTCTGCGTCTTGCGTCTGCTGACCCACCTGTTTCTGAAGCTCGGATCGCCTGGATTTGTGTCGGGCGCCTTCGTCACCGGATATGGCCTTTCACGCATCTTCGTCGAATTCTTCCGGCAACCGGATCAGCAGATCGGCTATCTCGCCGGCGACTGGCTGACCATGGGCATGGTTCTGTCGACACCGATGGTGCTGGTTGGCGTCTGGGCCATGTGGCGGGCACAACCGCAGGCTAACGCCTCCTTGAGATGAACCGGCTCGGACGTAAAATTTCACGTCTGATTGAGGCCGCGGGGCCGCTCTCCGTTGCCGATTATATGATGCAATGCCTGTTCGATCCCGTCGATGGCTACTATACGACGCGCGACCCGTTCGGCGCCAAGGGCGATTTCGTCACCGCGCCTGAAATCAGCCAGATGTTCGGAGAACTCGTTGGCGCCTGGCTCGTCCAGACATGGCGGGAGGCCGGCATGCCTTTGCCTGCCATCGTGCTTGAGATCGGGCCCGGGCGCGGCACGATGATGAAGGACATTGTGCGAAGCATCGGCCGCATTGAGCCCGATCTGAAGGCGGCAGTGACCTTCGCCCTTGTCGAGTCAAGCCCGCGCCTGGCGGAACTGCAGCAGGCCGCCTTGGCTGGAAGCGGCGGCCGCATCGGCTGGTACAAGACTCTTGATCGGTTGCCGGACGGACCGCTATTCGTCGCCTGCAATGAACTGTTCGACGCACTTCCCTTCCGCCAGTTTGTCCGCAAGGACGGGCAATGGCTCGAGCGCGCGGTAGGCCTGGATGAAGTGGGCGGCTTGCGATTTGTCACTGGCACGGCACCGCTTGATCCTGCTGCCCTTGCGCCAGAGGCCAAACCTGCTTCGGAAGGAAGCATCTTCGAGATCGCGCCGGTTCGAACCGCCTTGATGACGCAGATTGCCGCGCGCATTGCCTCACAGGGCGGGGCCGGCATCTTCTTCGACTACGGTCATCTCGAAACCGGTCTTGGCGACACGTTTCAGGCCGTGCGGAAGCATCGGCATGAGGGCGTCTTCGACAATCCTGGGGAGGCCGACCTGACCTCGCATGTCGACTTCGCCGCGCTTGCCGCGGCGGCAAGGTCAGCCAGCCTCGATGCACACCTTCTCAGCCAGGGAGATTTCCTGCTCGACATGGGGCTGCTGGAACGCGCCGGCCGCCTCGGATCGACATGTGATGACAGGGCTCGCGCCGAAATATCCGCCGCCGTCGAACGACTCGCGGGGCCCGGCGGGATGGGTAAGCTATTCAAAGTAATGGCTATTTTTCCAAAGGGAACGGCTGTCCCCGGCTTTGGTAAGGCGAGTTGACTGGACGATTCGCCTGTCCCACTGTCTGAACCGTCGGCTAATCCGCCCGTCGGGCACAAGCTTGACGAAACGGCATCAGGAGTCGACAAGGCGGCAATGCTGATGGATACGATACCCGCCCCCTTGCGTGCGCGCCTTCTTGAGAATGTCGCACCCGACGGAATCAGGCATGCCTATTTCACGCGCACCGGAGGCGTTTCCTCTGGCATCTACGACGGGCTGAACACCGGAGTGGGCTCGGCCGACGACCGGGCGCTGGTGAGCGAGAACCGCCGCAGGGTTGCAGAGTGGATGGGTGTCGCACCGGACCGCCTGCTCACTGCGTATCAGATTCACTCTCCAGATGTGATCGTGGTGCGCGAACCATTCAGGAGCGAGCGGCCAAAGGCCGACGCGCTTGTCACCGACCGGCCGGGCATTGCTATTGGGGCTTCTTCGGCGGACTGCGGACCGGTTCTCTTTGCCGACGCCAGAGCGCGCGTCATTGGCGCGGCGCATGCCGGCTGGAAGGGTGCTTTCACCGGCGTTCTTGAAAACACGATTTCGGCAATGGAGCAGCTCGGAGCGCGCCGCGACGCAATCGTCGCCGTGCTTGGCCCATCGATAAGCGCCGCGAATTACGAAGTCGGCCCGGAATTCGTCGAGCGGTTTGTTGCGGCAGATGCGGCCAACGCCCGATACTTTGTTCCGTCAGGCAAGCCAGGCCATTCCTTGTTCGACCTCTGCCGCTATACGACAGGCCGGCTGGCCGCCGCTGGCGTAAGGGCGGATGCGCTGAACCGCTGCACCTATGCCGAGGAAGACCTTTTTTACTCCTATCGGCGCGCCACGCACCGGGGAGAGGCGGACTACGGTCGCCACATATCCGCAATAGTTCTGGAGGAGTCCTGATGGCGCTGCACTTTGAACGATCCGAATTCGACGCGCGGCGCGATCGGTTGATGATCGAGATGGCCGAAAAGAAGCTCGACGCCATTCTGCTCTTCGCGCAGGAGAGCATGTACTGGCTGACAGGTTACGATACGTTCGGCTTCTGCTTCTTCCAGTCGCTGGTGGT
>JBKJRE010000417.1:0-5127 GCA_046594775.1 Rhizobiaceae bacterium
GTCCGATTTCACGTAGCGCTCGAAGCCTTCGGCGTGCCCGGCGAGGCCCCAGAGGTTGGGGCGGTAGTCGATGTCGAACACGACCTTGCCGCCCTTCGCCTTGGCGATGCGGATCGCCTTGCGCTGCGCGGCATCGCTATGGTCACGCGAAAAATGCGTTCCGGTAACGACGATGGCGCGCGCCGATTTGATGAAGGCCTCGTCGATATCGTTTTCGCAAAGCGCCATGTCGGCGCAATCCGTGCGCACGAAGATCATCGGCGAGACACCCTCATCCTCGACCGACAGCAGCACCAGGGCGGTCAGCCGCTGCTTGTCGGTGGCGATGCCATCGACGGATACACCCTCGCGCGCCAGTTGCTCGCGAATGAAGCGGCCCATCTGCTCGTCGCCGACGCGGGTGAGCAGCGCCGAGCGCAGGCCGAGTCTCGCTGTGCCGACCGAAATGTTGGCCGGGCAGCCGCCGACCGACTTGGCGAAACTGGCAATATCCTCCAGTCGCGAGCCGATCTGCTGGCCGTACAGGTCGACCGAGGCGCGGCCGATGGCGATGACGTCGAGCGGGCGATTGTCCGCATGCGTTTCGGTCATGGTGTTGCCTCCCGTCGAACGGCTGCTAGCATCTCGCATATCTTCATAGGAAGCGGGCAATGAAACACACATTCCATTTGACAGTCAATGTGGAATATTTATTCTGTTTGCAACGTCATGACACCACGACAAAAAGGACGGCTCCATGATTTCCATCGCGCTGCTTGGCGCCGGCCGCATCGGCCAGATTCACGGCAGGAACATCGCCGGCTCGCCGCGTGCGAGGCTTGCGGCCATCGCCGACCCGTTTCCGGACGGCGCCAGGGCGCTGTCGGCGGCGACCGGGGCGCCGATCCGCACGCCGGAAGAAATCTTTGCCGACACCGGCATTGATGCGGTGCTGATAGGAACGCCGACCGACACGCACGCCGATTTAATCGACGCGGCGGCAAGGGCGGGAAAGGCGGTGTTCTGCGAGAAGCCGGTCGACATGAGCGCGGCGCGCATCAAGGAAACGCTGGAGCGCGTGGAAAAGGCCGGCATCGCCCTGATGATCGGCTTCAACCGGCGCTTCGACCCCAATTTCGCCGCGCTGCAGAGGCGGCTCGCCGACGGTGCCGCGGGTAATATTGAATTGGTCACCATCCTGTCGCGCGACCCGGCCCCGCCGCCGGTTTCCTACATCAAGCACTCAGGCGGCCTGTTCCGCGACATGATGATCCACGATTTCGATATGGCGCGCTTCCTGCTCGGCGAGGATGCGATCGAAGTCTTTGCCGTCGGTTCGGCGCTGGTCGACCCTGCGATCGGCGAGGCTGGCGATGTCGATACGGCGGCCGTTGTGCTGAAAACGGCGAGCGGCAAGATCTGCCAGATCTCCAATTCGCGCCGCGCCACCTATGGCTACGACCAGCGCATCGAGGTGCATGGCTCGAAGGGCATGCTGTCGGCCGCCAATGTGCACGAGACCACCGTCACATTCGCCGGCGCGGGTGGCATTGTGGCTGATCCGGTGCAAAACTTCTTCCTCGAGCGTTATGCCGCCGCTTACAGGATTGAGATAGATGCCTTCATCGACGTCGTGGAGAAGGGAACCAGACCCAGTCCCAACGGCGCCGATGGTCTCAAGGCGCAGATGATGGCAGACGCGGCCACGCAATCCCGTCAGACCGGCAAACCGGTTTTGATCGGCTAAGGAGGAAGCCATGTTCGATACATCGTCGCTGAAACTGTCATCGCTGGAAGGCAAGGTCGCCGTCGTAACCGGCTCAACGCAGGGTCTCGGCGAGGCAATAGCGCATCTCTTCGCCGAGCGCGGCATCGCCGGCCTCGTTATTACCGGTCGCAATGCCGAACGCGGCGCGAAGGTCAAGGCGGCGCTCGAGGCCAGGCGCGTGAAGGTCATATTCGTCGCCGCCGATCTCGCCCACATGAAAGACACGCGCAAGGTTGTGGCCGAGACCGACAAGGCTTTTGGACGCGTCGACATACTGGTCAATTCGGCAGGCATCACCGACCGCGGCACCATCTGGGATACCGGGCCGGAACTGTTCGACCAGATGTTCGCGATCAATGTGCGCGCCCCGTTCTTCCTGATGCAGGACGCGCTGAAGGTGATGAAGCGCGAGAAGATCGAAGGGTCGATCGTCAACATCATTTCGATGTCGGCACATGGCGGGCAGAGCTTCATCACCGCCTATTGTTCGTCCAAGGGCGCGCTGGTGACGCTGACCAAGAATGTCGCCTTTTCGGTGCTGAACCATCGGATCCGGGTCAACGGGCTGACCATAGGCCACATGGACACGCCGGGCGAGGACCGCATCATGAAGACCTATCATGGCGCCGAAGAGGGCTGGATCGAGAATGCAAAGAAGCAGAAGCCGTTCGGCCGCCTGCTCGATGCCGGCGAGGTGGCGCGCGCCGTCGCCTATCTGTCGAGCGCCGAAAGCGGCATGATGACCGGCTCGATCATCGACTTCGACCAGCAGGTCGCCGGAACCGGCGATTCGCCGCCATTGCCGCCGGCGGCGTGAGATCCGGCCTTATCCCCGTCTCGCTGCCACCGCGACGGCCAGCGTCATCGCCACGGCCATTGTCGTGGCCAACGACCGGAAGCCTTCGAAATCCGCCTCGGCGACCTCGATCAGCGCGTCGGCCGGCGCGGCGATCGGCGACAGCACGGAATCGGTGATCGACACGATCTTCGCGCCTCGAGCCTTTGCCGCAACTGTCAGGGCAGCCGTCTCGCTGGCATAGGGCGCGAAGCTGATCGCCAGCGCGGCGTCGCCGGCCGTGATAAATCCGGCCTGTTCGGCGCCCATGCCGGCAAAGGCATCGACCAGGATGCTGCGCACGCCGAGCTTTCCCATCGCATAGTTCATGTAGGAGGCAATCGGAAAGGAGCGCCTGAGGCCGATGAGGTAAATGGCGCCGGCCTCGGCAAGCAGGCCGACTGCGCGATCGATCGCCTGATGATCGCATCGGTCGCGGAATACCGCGATCGACCTTTCGCTTGCCTCGAGAAAGCCCGCCAGCACGAGGCCCGACTCGCTTGAGGGCACCCCGTGGTCGCGCATGCGCGCCAGCCGCTCGTCATAGTTGAGCACGCGTTCGCGCAGGTTCGAGCGGAAGACGTCCTGCATTTCGGTGAAGCCTTGGTAGCCGAAAGAATGGGCAAAACGCACCAGCGCCGAGGGTTGCACGTCAGCGCTCGCCGCGATGCTGGCGACCGTGCCGAAGGCGATTTCGTCAGGCTGCTCCAGGGCGTAGGCCGCCACCTGGGCGAGACGCTTGGGCAGAAGGCCGGCACGCTGGGCGATCGCCGACCGCAAAGCCTGATGGTCCTTTGGCGCCCCGCCGTTTGCTCTCATGAACGTCCTTTCCGCTGCGGCTCCCGCGATGTCGACTGAAGCAGAAACGGAATGAAAATTCCACCTGGAACTATTGGCGCATCGTTTATTCCATTCCTTGGCGCGCCCGGAATCGACGTGGGACCTGGGACGGACTTCGCAAGGTGGTTAGTTCAAGGTCTCCGGATCAGAAATTTCTGACACAAAGGCGCGGATGATATCGGTCAAGGCTTCGGGCTGTTCAACGCAGGGAATGTGCGCCGCATCCTTGATGACCTCGTAGCGGCAGCCTGGAATAAGCCTGGCTGTCGACAGAACGAGGTCGGGCGGGGTCGACCCATCCTTTTCACCGACAATGCAGATGCTCGGGATTGCGATCCTGCTCGCCAGTTCGGTGAAATCTGCGTCACGGATGGCGGCGCAGGTGGCGATGTAGCCATCGGCGGGCTGTCGGATCAGCATGTTGCGGTAGCCCGGAAAGGCTGCATTGCCGGGTGCGCGGAAGGCGGGTGTGAACCATCGTTCCAGAATGCCGTCCGCTATCGACTCAATGCCGCCTTCCGCGATGGCGGCGATGCGAGCGTTCCAGAGGTCGGCTGTTCCGATCTTGTGCGCCGTATCGCACAGCACCAGCGCCCGCACCAGGTCGGGCCTGGTCGAGTAGAGACCCTGTGCGACAAGTCCGCCGACCGACAGGCCGCAGACGATTGTCTGGCTGGCATTGAGAAAGTCCAACAGCCCGGCGAGGTCGGCCACGTGATCATCGATGGCATAGGGTGTTGCGCCCGTATCCGAGAGACCGTGACCGCGCATGTCGTAGAGGACCATGGCGAAATCGCCGGCCAGGTGAACGACGATGTCGCGCCAGATGCGAAAATCGGTACCCAGCGAATTGGCAAAGACCAGAACCGGCTTGCCCGCAGGCGCGCCGATGAGCTGGTAATGCAGATTGACGTCGCGGATTTTAACGAATTGCATCCGGTTTCCTTGACCCGCGTTCCAAACAGCGTCTCAGCGTTTTGGCGCTGGAACAGAACCGGCTTTTTGTGATTTGCCCAAAACCGGCATCAGCGGCCGGAGCTGCCGACGCGTCGGATCCTTGAGATAGGCGTGATGAACCCATCCCTTGACGTCATCTGCCACGACCAGCCGCCATGGCTCGGAGCGCGAAAGTTCTTTCACGATCTGGCCGATTTCAAGCGTTGCGACCACGGGCGATCCAAGATCTGCCCTGGCGCGCACGTTGACGCGCGAGGTTGCCTGCAGGAGGCGCATGTCGGGTCTGGGGATCGAGCCCGTGACGATGTTCTGGGGTCTGGCCGGGGGACGAACTAACGTCCTTGGCAACGTCAGCCGTTGCTGCGAGACCGGGACGCGGGCTGGAGGGCGTGGAACTTTGCCGTCTTGCCATACCACCCAACCGCCAGCCGCCAATGCGCCCATAAGCAGCCATCTGAGTTTTGGAAGCGCCAATCCAGCCATGGCTCAAGAATGAAGGCAAGAATTTAACATCTGACAAATTTCATCCGATAGGCGCCAACCGGCCGAACATGTGGGCAAGACCGGGCTGTCGCTCCGGGCCCGAATTGCGCTAATGCAGTTCACAAGGCTGAAGCGCCGAGTCTCGATGAAACAACGGAAGCACCGGCATGACCCAACGAACTCTCATTGCGCCTTCGGTGCTGTCTGCGGATTTTTCCAGGCTTGGCGAAGAAGTCGAGGCGGTCGCCGCCGCCGGCGCCGACTG
>JBKJRE010000507.1:0-8741 GCA_046594775.1 Rhizobiaceae bacterium
GTATTCGGTAACCTTGGGTCCGAGCTTGCCGCCCTGGCGGCGGGTCGTGCGCTTTTCCTCGAACCGCGTCGCCCAGATGACGATGCCGCCGAGCCGCGCCGAGCCATAGACGCGCGGCAGCGGCACGCCTTCCTCGGCGCTGAAGGGCCGTGCGCCGGCCAGGCGCGGGCCCTCGATGCGGCGTGTCCCGTTGATCAGCGCCTGGTCGACGGCATAGCCGGCCAGCGCCCCGGCCGCGGCGCCGATGGCGCTGCCGACCGGACCGAGCAGGCCGCCAATCGCCGCGCCCGCCGCCTGCAGGAGTATGGTTGCCATGAAGCGCTCCGAGGATCAGCTGTCGGGAAAGGTGAACACGCCGGCGATACGCCTGCGCCATTGCGGCACAAGCGCCGATACGGTGACGGCGTGGCCCTGATAGGCGTGGACGAAGCGCTCGGGCGCGACCAGAATTCCGGCATGTTTGGCGGGCAGCTGTGCGCGCCAGCGAAAAAGGAGCAGGTCGCCGGGCGACAGGTTGGCGACGGGCTTTTCGTCAAAATGCCGGCGAACGCCTTCCAGAAAAAGCTCTCTCTCGCCTGCCTCCGCCCAGTCCGGCGCATAGGCGCCAGGGGTTTCGGGCGCGGTACGGTAGAGTGCGCGCCAGACGCCGAGCACAAGACCGAGGCAGTCGCAGCCGACACCCTTTCGAGTGCCCTGGTGACGGTAGGGCGTGCCCGTCCAGGACAGCGCCTCGGCAATGATCGCGTCTGCTGTCATGGAACCAGCGGTCCGCCGTCGAAAGACCCGCCATCGACGACATAGCCATAGGCTGCGTCATTGCCAGGCAGATGCGGAAAGCCGCGAAAATTCAACGGGTTGGCAAACTTCGCCTTGCAGGTGGCGAACGACTTGTCGCATCCGGCAACGACCGAGAAACTGTCGCCCTCCGCAGCCATTGCGCCGCCCGGCCGCAGCGACAGCCGCGTGCCCGTCGCATCGCGGCGGTGCTCGTCGATCCTCTCGCTTCGCCCGGCCGCCGCGCCGCTCGTAAAGGTCAGCAGGCCATGCGCGAACCAGCCAGCGGCGAAGCCGGCAAGCCCGCTCACCAACAGCGTGCCCGGCGTCTCTACCGTTGCGACGCTGCCGGTTCCGGAAAATCCCGGCTGGTCAAGGTTGAAGCCGCAGCGCGCATCGCCGAGTTCGGCGTCGCAGGAACGGCTGACATAGCGTCCCGACGGCTGATCCAGCGCATGGGAGGAGCTTTCCAGTTCGGCGACGAAGCTCTGGTCGGCGCGCGTGATCCTGCCGATCGTTGCGGTCCTGAGCAGCGCGAAATCCGACGGCCGTCGCCAGTTGACCAGCAACGTCTCGACGATCGCACCGTCATAGAGCCCGGCGGCGACGTCGGTATCGCTGATGCTGTCCGAGGAAAGCGCACCCTCGACATCCACCGTATCGACGGCCAGACCCAGCGTGTCGCGCACCTCGCTGGCGCTGAAGCCGGTTTCGGGCGCAAACAGCGCGCCGCCGACGGTCAGCGCGCGGTCATGATCTGTATAGCCGCTGACCTGCCCGTCGGCGCGTCTCAGCCGCCAGCAATGGCAGAGCGTTGTCACCTCTCGCGCCATATGCGCCAGCAGCGCCTCGGGATAGGCGCTCACAGCCGCACCTCCACCATTGGAATCGACGGGATCTGCCCGGCCTTGAAACCCGAGAGGCTGATCGACAGCCGCTCGGCATCGAAGCGCACCGGCACGTCGAATTCATAGCCTGCCGTCACTTGCGCCTCCGCCGCCGGAATGGCGCCTGGGGTGAAGACGATCTCGCCGGTCGCTTCGTCGAAGGAGAAATCGCCCGGCGCGAACAGTTCGCCGCCATCGACAGCCACCCGCAGGCTTTCGGTGAGCGGCCTGGAAATCAGCCGCTGATAGGCTTCCTCGCCCTCGCCGTAGGTTTTCACCAGCGCAAACCGCCCCCGCTCGCCGTCTCCGGTCCCGAGGCTCTGGTCGGTCGGCGAGACCGCTTCCTCCGGCCGGCACGACTTCATGTCGAACGGATCGCGAAAGCGAAAGCCATGCAACGAGCCGCGCCGCGCCTCGAAGAACACCAGCACGTCATGCAGGTCGGCCAGCGACCGCACGCCGGTGCCGGCATCGTAACGGTGGCGCGACTGCGAGAAACGGGCATTGCGCTTTTCGCGGCCCGAGGTCAGCGAGACGATCTCGTTGCGCCGCTCCGGTCCGCCCGTCGCGCCGAAAGAGATCGCCACGGGAAACCGCGTATCGTGAAAACTCGACAGTTCAGACATTCCTTGCTCCATGCCGGATTCCGGTATTGCTCCGTGACCGATTCAGGTCAGGCCGAGTCGGAAATGGTGGGTTTCGGGGTTGCTCTTGGGCAACGAGCGGAGCGTACTTTTGGGTACGTGAGCACCGGAAGCGCAGAAAGCCGCTATTTGCAGGCCGGCCTCACCTGAATCCTCAGAAGGTTCTTGAGCCGCGCGACACGGCTCTGGCCAGCATGCCGGTCACCTGGGCTTCCGACTTGCGAAACGACGACGCGTCCGGCGTCGTCACGTTGAACACCACGTTGACGGCGGCGCCTCCTCCGCTCGCCGCGACTCCGAGACGGCCGTCGGCGGCCCGTTGCAGCGGCAGAATCGCCTCCGCGCCCGCTTCGCCCATCAGCCCGACATTGCGGCCCATCGGAAAATAGCTCGGCGTCGACACCACGCCGCCGGCGGCGAAAGGCATGACATGGCCAGGCACGCCGCCCCTGGCGAAGGGCGATGCGCCGGCCAGCCCGCCAAGCAGGTTGGAAAACAGCGAACCGGCCAGCGATTGCAGCGGCTTCAGCCCCTGCTCCAGCGCCAGCCCGGCGAGATTGAGCCCGACACGTCGCAGTATGTCGTCGAGATCCCTGCCGCTGACGGCTGCACTCTTGAGTGCGCCGGTCAGCTGGGCGCCGAAGCGGTCCGACAGTTTCTCCAGATTTTCAAGCGCGCTCTGGAAGGACGAAGTGTCCGCGTCGATCCTCACCGTGACGTCTTCAGCCATGTCCCGTCTCCTGCTTTTATGTCCGGAAATCGCCGCATCAACGCGGCTACGTCAGCGCGCGCCGGCGCCTCTCCCGCGCCGGTCCGCAGCACGCTCATGGCGCGCTCCAGCTCGCGCGGCGTCATCGACCAGAAGCTTTTCGGCGACAGCCGCAGCAGGCCGAACGCCGTGGCCATGACGCTGTCCCACGGAAATTCGCTGGTCGTGCCTGATGCGGCGTTCAGGGGTTTGGAGGCTCTCCCGCCGGTCCGGCCGCGCCGAATGTCGTGGTCAGCAGATCGCTGACAATGGTGGCGAAGCCGGCAGCGCCAGCCTCCGAACGCATGGCCCTCACCTCGTCGTCGGCAATGTCGTTGCCGGCGCCGCGCAGGCCCGCGCCGATGATCCTGATCATGTCCAGCGCCGACAGTTTTCCGCTCGAGAAGCGCGCCACCAGCGCGCCGAGATCGTCGGCGGCAAAGGCCGCCTCGAGTTCGGCCAGCGCGCCCAGCGTCAGGCAGAGCCGGTAAGCCTGGCCGTCGAGTTCGGCGGTAATTTCGCCGCGCCGCCGGTTGGCGATCATGGCGCCACCGCGAAGGCGATCGGTCCCGCAGATTCCAGGGCCAGTTCGAATGTCACCTCGCCATCATGGCTGCCCGTATAATCGAGCGAGGTGATCTGGAACGGTCCCTCTATTGTGCCGAAATCCGGTACGGCCAGTTGCCAGTCGACGATCTCGCCGCCGAAAAAGCGCGCTCGGATCGACGCGTCCGACTGGGCGTCCTTGAAGATGCCGGAACCGCTGATGGCGGCGCGCTGCACGCTGCTTCCGGACAGCAGTTCGCGCCAGCGTCCGACGGAATCCGCGTCGGTTATGTCGACCGTCTGGCTGTTGAAGGCAATGCGCCTGGAGCGCAGCCCGGCGACGGTGATGAAATTTCCGAGCCCGTCGGAATCGATTTTGAGGAGAAGGTCCTTGCCCTTCTGTGCGACCATTTCGGCCTCCCTGTGTTGTGATTGTCTCGACGTTAACGGCCGTCATCCCGGGCGACCGAGTGAAGCGAGGGCCGACCCGGGACCCATTGGCCGTCTCACATCGAGCACGGCCCGGTCCTCGTGATCGACATCTTGGACCAGCCCGCAAAAGACTTCACCGACGCAGCGCTCACCCACCACCCGGCCGCACCGACCCAATGGGGATCCCGGATACCTGCGCTACGCTCCGGTTCCGGGATGACGCGGCGTTGGTCCCTGTGACGATCACCCACCAGCCTGCCGCCAGCCCACCTCGATCCTACTTCGGCTCCGTCACGGCGCGAAAGCGCAGCAGGCCGTGATAGACCGACAGATCCTCGTCATAGCGGGCTTCGGCGAATTCGAGCCGCAGATTGACCAGACGGTGCTCGTCAAGGGTCAGGGCGGCGTCGTGCAGCCTGGCGCGGGCGATGTCCATGATCTCCAGCGTCTGCTGCTTGCCCTTCTCCTTCGACCAGACATGCAGCGTGAAAAGCTGCTCGGCGCCGCTCTCCGTTCCGGTGCTCCAGTCGTAGAAGCTTGTGCGCCCGATGGTGATGTAGGGAAAGGCGACATTGGCCGGCGCGTGGTCGAAGACGCGACCGGCGATCAGGGCGGTCAGCGCCGCCTCGCCGGCGAGTGCGTCGAAAACCGCCTTTTGCAGTTCAGCGGCCGGCGCGGGCATCGTCCTGCTCCTTTATCCGCGCCCGCATTTCAGCGGCCAGGCTGGCTGGAAGTTCATCGGCGCGGAACAGCTGGCCAATGTATCCCGCCTCGACGTCGTCCGCCAGTGCATGCGCCTTGAGGCGCAGGGCGCGGATCAGCCCGTCAAGCGTCAGTTGCATGGTCAGTTTCATGCGCCGATCTCCCTTACCCGGCAGACGAGATAGCGGCCGGTCTCATCCGGATCGTGAACGGTCACGATCGCGAAAATCCTGCCGGCTTTGGAAAAGCGCATGCCGCTCGCCACCCCGTCGCGCCAGCGCAGCGTGATGCGATGCGTGACGGTCTCGAGCGTCTGGCCGGCGCCGAAGACGCTGGCTGCCGAAACCGGCTCGATGCGGGCAAACACGGTCGCGGTCTCGGCCCAGCTTTCGGCATGGCCTCCCAACCCGTCGGGGGTCAGCGAGGCGGCTTCCAGCGCCAGCTCGGCGCGCAAAAAGCCCGGATCGACGAACAGCGCCGGCATCACAGCCGCCGTGCGCGGTAGCCGGCGACGATGCGGTCATAGGCCGGCGGGTAGGAAACCGGCTGGTCTGCCGCGTCATAGCTCGCCCGGAACTCGTACCAGTGGGCGACCAGCACGAGTATGGCGCGCTTCAGGAGGTCCGGAACGTCGGTCCCGGCCTCGCCGAAACCGGCGGAAAAATCGATCTCGATGCCATTGAGGATCCTGAGCGGCTCGGGCCGTGGCTCGAAATGCAGCCTCGCCGGCCGCGACAGCGCATCGAGCTGGTAGTCGGCCGGATCGACCAGCGAAGCCTCGCCTTGCGACCCGAACACCGTCACCGAAAGGGTCTCGCGCACCGGGTGCCTTGCGAGCAGCGCGCAGCCCTGGGCCGGCCAGGCGTCCAGCACCAGCCGCCACGCCTGGTCGATAAGCGCCAGCCCGGTCGCCCGCTCCAGATCCTCGCGGGCGGCGCGGATCAGGCCGTTGAGCAACGCGTCCTCGCTGTCATGTGCCAGGCGCAGATGCGCCTTCACCTCGGCCAGCGTCACCGGCTCGGCGGCTGGCGCCACCGTTCTGATCAAAGTCATTTGTCACCTTGCAGGCAGGAGGAAGGGAGCGGCCCCGGCTGGAGACACACCGGGGCCGCATCGGCAGGCTGTTCCGGAAACGGGAGAGGTTGCCCGTCTGCGGCCAGCCTCCGAACGAGTGGCTGCTCGATGTTGGCAGAAATCGACTCGATAACCCGCTCCTCCGAGGCGGAGGGCCGATTGTGAGCCCTGGTTGAAACTCGCTCCTGCGAGTCAGCTGGAGGATGGCTTCGAGAACCGGAGCGGAGCGTACTTTTGGGTACGTGAGCACCGGAAGCGTAGAAGACGCCTTCAGATGGCCGCAGGAGTAGAGTTTCGGGCGGGCTCAGGTGGTTCCGTATTTCAGCAGCTTGATCGCATCGAAATCCTGCACCCCGCCGCCGACGCGCTTGGTGGTATAGAAAAGCACGTAGGGTTTTGCGGAATAGGGATCGCGCAGCACCCGCACCCCGGTGCGGTCGACCACCAGATAGCCGCGCGAAAAGTCGCCGAAAGCGATCGGCGCTGCGTCGGCGGCGGCGTCGGGCATGTCTTCGGCCTCGACCAGCGGAAAGCCCATCAGCATGGCGCGGGTTCCGGGGGCGGCCGGCGGCTGCCACAGATAATTGCCGTCGGCGTCCTTGAGCTTGCGGATCGAGGCCTGGGTCTTGCGGTTCATCACCCATGTGGCGTTCTGGCGGTAGCCGGCCTTCAGCGCGTAGACCGTATCGATCAGCACGTCGGAAGCGTCGCTGGCCGGCAACGCACCCGACACGCCGGTGACGATGTAGCCGATGTCGCCCCAGGCCCAGCTCGCCTCGGCCACCCTTCCATAGTTGAGAAAGCCCTTCGGCTTGTTGACGCCGTCGCCGGACACGAAGGCCGAGCCCTCCTGCTCGGCGAAGGCGGCCTCGACCTCGCTCGAAATCCACTGGTCGAGATCGACAACCGCGTCCTCGAGCAGCGAGGCGGTCGCCGCCGGCATGGCGTAGAGCTCCATGGTCGCAAACTGCAGTTCGGCGAGCGTCGCGCTGCCGGTCTGCGGCCGCGCCGCGGTCTCGGCCACCCAGCCGACGGCCGGTCCCGATATCGAGAACGGCTTCTTCAGCACCGCCGCCGAGACTTGGCGCACCGAGGCGATGGAGCGGATCGGCGACAGCGCCGCCAGCCGCTTGCCGATCTCCGCCTCGGTCTCGTCGGGCACCAGATAGCCGCCGTCCTGGCCGGAGCCGTAGGACATCGCCTTGGTGTCGAGCGCCCGGATCTGGCGGTCGTCGCCGGAGCGCATATAGGCGTCGAAGGCCTGTTTGTGCTCGCTGGGCAGCGTCGCGCCATCGCGGCCGAGGGCCGGCCGCAGGCGCTTCAGCGCCAGCCCGTCGAGCGCCCGCTTCTGCTCGTCGAGCGCCTGTGAGATGCGCTCCACCTTTTCGACCGTCAGAACGTCGGCGCCCTTGCGTTCGAGCTCCGACAGCCGCTGATCGTTGCTGTCGCGAAAGGCCTCGAACGTGGTCATGAAGTCGCCGAAAGCCTCGGCGAGGTCGTCGCCGGCAGCCTTGGTTTCAGGCGCACGGGAGATTTGCGTTGCGTGCATTGCTTGTTCCTTTTGCGTTGATCATGCGTGTCGCCGCGCGGATGCGTTCGGCGAGGTCGTGGTCCGGTCCGGCATCCCGCTCGCGGGCCAGACTGGCGAAGCCGCGGGCGATCACCGCCCTGGCGTCGCCGCGCGTCAGCCCCGCGTCCCGCGTGAGCCAGCATTCGAATTCGCGTACCGTCGGCAGCGGGCGGCGTCCCTTCACCGTGTCGATGCGCGCCCCGGGCAGCATCGGAAAGGTAACGACGGAGATTTCCCAGAGATCCGCTTCGTGAATGCGGCGGATGCCGCTCGCCGGATCGCTCTTGGCGCGCACCGCGCGAAAGCCGATCGACAGCCCGTCCAGCGCGCCGCCGCGCATCAGGCTCAGGATCTCGCGGGCGCGCGCCACGTCCTTCGACAGCTTGCCGCGCACGAAGAGCCCGCGCTCATCCTCCCGGATCTCGGTCCACACGCCGATCGGCTCGGCCGGATCGTGCTGGAAAAGCATGCGGATGCCCGCCGCGCCCCGCAGCTTCAGCGAACGCGCGAAGGCGCCCTTCTCGACCAGGTCCTTGCCGAGATCGACGCGCCCGAACAGGCTGGCATAACCCGAGAACACACCGTCCGGCTCGACCTCGTCGAGCGCCAGCGCGACGAACTTCCGTTCGTTGATCATTGTCTTTCCTTGTTTTTAAGCCGCGATCCCTGTCCCCCGTCGATCAGGGGAGAGGTGGTTTGCGAAGCAAACCGGAGTGGGGGTCGAACTCTTGACGCCCGCAGACGCCGAGGGCGCCGCGCCGCCCAAACTACCCTTCCAGCGCTACTTCCGCTTCAGCACCCTGATCAGCGCGCCCACCGCCCACCAGGCGCAGAGGCTCGCCGCGGCCGATCCCATCAGCATCGTCTCGGCCGCCCCCATCAGCTCATCGACGCCGAGCTCGACTGAAATCTTCAGTCCCGCCGCGCCGCCGAAGACCAGTCCGCAGACCACGCCGACGGCGAAGCGGATCGCCGCCTCGCGCCGTCCGCGCGGCAGGATGTAGGCCAGCGAGATCGCGGACCCCGCGACCGCGCCGGCGCCCTTGGCCGCCCACAAAAGGGCGTCGTTGGATACGTCAGACATGTGATTGGTTTCCCTCACGAAGAAGGGGTAGGTTAAAGGTGGGAGTAGGTCAGCAGGAGCCGATACGAAGCCAGAGCAACCCTACTCTCCTCAACGCTCACTCCAGCTGGACACCTCGAAGAACCTCCCCATTTCGGCGTATTTCTGATTCACTCGGCTGGTAATTTGCGCGGAGGCGATGATGCGTGGACAGGCCGGGTTCTGGGACATTGACGAACGCTATGTGCGGCTGAGCGAGGCGGGCGATCCGCTTGAGAAGCTGAACGCGTTGGTGCCATGG
>JBKJRE010000591.1:0-5344 GCA_046594775.1 Rhizobiaceae bacterium
CTCAAGACCCATTCGCCGATCGGAACGATCAGGTGCGTTTCTTCGGCCAGTTGAATGAAACTGTCAGGCTGTATCAACACGCCCTCGTGCCACCATCTGATCAAGGCCTCTACGCCCTTGATCTTGTTGGCCTGCAGGTCGATCTGGATCTGGTAATGCAGCCGCAATTCGTTGCGGGAAATGGCCTGCCGGAGTTCGGACACGATCTTCTTTCGCGCGACCAACTGGTCGTTCATCGCATCTTCGAAATATCTGAACGTCCCTCGACCGTCGCTTTTCCCGCGGTACATGGCCATATCGGCCTGGTCGAGCAGGTTCTGACCGTCACGGTCCTCCGGATCACCGCGCAGCGCGATGCCGATGCTGACGCCGATGACGACTTCGTTGCCCTGAAGGTCGTAGGGTCTCGACAGGTCCTCGATCAGACGTTCCGCCAGTTGTGTTGTCACGTCGCGATGTTCGAAATGCGTTTGAATGATGGCGAATTCGCCGCCGCCAAGGCGGGCAAGCACGTCATTGCGGTGCAAGCATCCCGTGGCTCTTTTGGTCGCTTGCCGCAGCAGTTCGTCGCCCGCGCTATGACCGAAAATGTCGTTGACCTCCTTGAAGCGGTCGAGATCGAGACACAGGACCGCCATCGACCCGCCCTGCCGCTCGACGTCGGCGACAGAGTGAATGAGCCATTCATTCAGAAGGGAGCGGTTCGGCAGTCCGGTCAGGCGGTCGTGACTGGCCAGAAAGGACGCGTCAGCCGTCGCTTTTCTCAACAGCTTCAGCGGCAGCGTCCTGAAGACGAAGAACAGTGCCAGCGCGAGAGCGGCGCAGAGCGCAAGGACTGCGAGGCACCGTATCGCGATATCACGAACGCTCTTGGTGATCGTGACCTGGCCGGCGAGCGACCCTGAATCATAGATCGGAGAGGTGGCTGTTACCGTGGGGTAGGCGAGTTCCGCGCTGCCAAGGCTTGCTACGATTCCACCCTTCAAATCCAGAATGACCTTGTTCTTGCGGGGGTCCTGGAATGCGATGATTTCCTCGATGCGAAGCGTCTCGAACTCCCACATGTCGGGGTTGCGCCCGACAAGCTGGGAAACCAGCCGTGCATTCAGCTTGGCCTCTGCCGCGATGCTGCCCTCGGCATAGTTCGTTTCATAGTGGAAATGCAGGGCGGGCGGGACAATTGCGACCAGCGCCGATACGATGAGCGGCAGGATTGTCATCATCCGCAAGATCGACGGGTCTTTCACATGTCCTGCGCCCGGCTTCGGCGTCATGGCGGGCTATCTGACCGGCGCATGATCATGGGAGACGAGAATCGCCTGTCCCTCCGTGGAAAATACAAACTCTAGGAATTCCGAAGCCGGGCCAGACATCGCATCGGTGTTGACGATATAAAGGCTCTTGACGAACCGCTTGTGCCGTTCGTCCGGGCTGTCGGTACTTGGCAGGACACCGTCGAGAGCCAGAACTTTCAGCTTGCGCCCTTCGGTCGCGATCTGGCCGATCGCGACCAGACCGACCGATCCGGGCAGGTGTTCGAGCGTTTCGGCGTTTTCCTGGTCGTTTGTCGCGCTGACGAGGCCGGGCCGCATCAGGGCGTCGTCGACAGCGCGCGCCATCGCGTCCGAAAGACCGCGCAATATCTGGGTATCGGTCTCGGATTGCGGGCGCAGCACGACCCGGACCTGCTCGCCAGACGGCCAGGTCAGCAGCTTGCCAGCATACATGTCGATGAGATCCTGCGTCGTCACGGCATCCGCGACAGTATCGGCCGCGGTGACGACAGCCAGCGGCGTCGTCGCATAAAGGCGTGCAACGGCGCCCTCGGCCTGCTCCGGTTCCTTCAGTTCACGGGAACTCACCGCGAGATCGAGCGCTCCGGCGATCAGCGCCTTGACGCCGCCGCTGCTGCCGAGGCTCGGCAGCACTTCCACCGTCGTTCCCGGATGCTGCTTGGCAAACGCCGCTCCCAGGATACGCATTCCACCCAAGGCAACGCCCGTTCCCCCGATGCGAAGCGTTTCCGCTTGGACCGGCCCAGCCGTGGCGAGGACAACCAGTGTCAGGGATATTGCGCCAATCTTCATTAACGCGTTCGGCTTCATGGTATTCTCCGGCTCGGTCTTGCCCGCCATTCACATGCGCTGACAAAAGTTAAGAACAATGCCGACGGCCGCGCGTATTGCCCGGCACCGGACATTTCACCGAAGCATGCAGCGCTTCCCGACGCGGCCTCCGATCGGGTTCGTCGCCCTGCAAGCCCCGTCGGCGTCCGTCGCCGCCGGTTGGGAAGGATAGGCGCGGCTCGGGCCGCCGCATCGCACCGCCGAAATCGCCTGATCGGCGCGCCGGCCGGCCTACCAGCCCGGCAGCAGGTGGCCGGGTTTGAGCTTGCGGCCGCGCGCCGCCGACAGCGCGGCGAAATCGAAACCGCCCGCCTCTTCGCCGAGCGGCACCGAGATGTTGTCGAGACTGTCGGAAATGTGACGCGCAATCGCATCGACCAGTTCCGGCCGCGCCGCATGGCCGCGTATGATGCCGATCTTGCAGTCGGGCAGCGCGCCAAAACCGTCGGCCTCGCCAAGCACGCGCATGCCGGGCCTGAGCGCGCATTCGGGCAGCACCGAGATCGCCAGCCCCGACAGCACGGCCGCGGTGATGACGGTCGCCGAAAAGCTGGTGAACAGGATGCGGTATTCGCGGTCCATCTTGTCGAGCACCTTGCAGGCGGCGCGCCGCCAGATGCAGTTCGGCCGGCCGAAGGCCATCGGCAGGATCGTTTCCTCATGCACCGCGTGATTGGCCGACGACACCCACAGCAGCGGTTCGCGGCGCACCACCTCCGAGGGGGCCCGCTCGGCATTGTGGGTCACGATGGCGAGGTCGAGATTGCCGCGCCTGATGTGCTCGACGAGGCCCGGCGTCGGCTCGCAGATGACGGTCAGTTCGACGCGCGGATTGGAGCGGGCGAAGCGCGCCATGATTTCGGGCAGGAAGCGGTCGGCGTAGTCGTCCGGCGTGCCGATGCGGATCGTGCCTTCCAGCGCCCGGTCGTCGAAGGCGGCCAGCGTCTCGCGGTTCAGATGCATCATGCGCCGCGCATAGGACAACAGCCGCTCGCCTTCTTCTGTCAGCCGGTTGGTGCGGCCGTCCTTTTCGAACAGCGGCTTGCCGATGCGCTCCTCCAGCCGGCGCATCTGCATCGACACGGCCGACTGCGTCCGGTGCACCTCGTCGGCGGCGCGGGTGAAGCTGCCGGTGTCCGAAATCGTGATGAAGGTCTGCAACTGGTCGAGATCGAGCGGCGCTGCCATGGCGATAATCCATCATCAATGTTGATGATAAGGATTAGAAACATTCGTTGGATAAATCAATCGGCGGATGGCAATCTGCCATGGTCAACAACAGGGCATGTGAAGTTGCTCGAAGCCGGTCGCGTCTTGGCGCCGGCGGGTGGCTGCTTTTGCCCGAATGCCAGGAGACCTGAAATGTCGACGTTCGCACACGCCCCACAGACGATGCATGCCGCCACGCGCCCGGCAATCGTGGCGCGCGTGGCCAACGCGATCTGGAATTTCCTGCGCGCTTTGAAAAACCGCCGCGACTTCTATCGCCTTGGCGAAATGTCCGACGCAGAGCTTTCCGACATCGGCCTGACGCGTGGCGACCTCAATGTCGTCGTCGACCTGCCCTTCGGCAGCGACCCGACCGCTCATCTCGGCTCGATGGCCGAGGCAAGGCGCATCGAAAGCCTGGCGCGGTTCACGTGAATTTTCTGGCCGCCGCGTTGAACCATGTGCGCGGCTGAAACGACCAACCTGTATTGCAGGCCCGATTCCCCCCCGCCGGTCCCCTCCGGCCAGCCTGCACATTGCCCGGTCCCGCAACGGACCGGACTTTTTCGTTTCGGGACGTCGGCCCGCGAGCCTGACCGGGGATTGCCACGCCGACAGGCCGCGCCCGACCCGCGACACCTGCCGGGCACAGTCGCGACACGCGAATGCGTGTCAGGCGCGTCGCTCCGATCAGGTCGAAAGCAGGAATCGTGCGATCCAGTAGAACGTCACTCGGTTGTTGGGAACGCCGTTGTGATCGCCAGGCACGCGGATCGCAAATCCTGGTCCCTTTGCGCTGTGCTCGGGCACGGTGCCGTCACCGTCGATGGTGCGCGGTGCGCCCCAGACCGGCGCGCCAACCGGTCCGGTGATGGACTTCCGCTCGGCGGTCGGGTGATCGTTGGAATAGAGCACGAGGTTCAGCCCGACCGGCAGGTTCTGCCCGAGGTTAAGCTTGAAAATCATCGCGTTGAACGCGCTCAGCCGCAGCGCGGGCGTCGGAAACCTTGCCCGTACATGGTTGCGATACGTCTGGTTCCAGCCGGGAACCTTGCCGGTGCCGACATTATCGACCCCGTCATAGACGATGTGCCCCCTGCGATTGAACCAGAAATCATCGTTCAGGAGCTCGGTGGTCGAACGCATGTCGCCGCCGGCTTTCTTCATCGCCACCTGCACCGAGGGCGAGGTGCCCGCCAGCCCGGTATTGCTCTGCAGGTAGCTTTCGATGAAGTAGTTGTAGATGATGTTCTGGTTGAGAGGCGTCGGAATGTCAGGATGCAGCGTGAAATAGGCCTTGGACGCCCCGTAATGCGGTGAGGCGAGATAGATCGTTCTCGCGATCGGGGCCTTGTGCATGATCGCGGCCACCCGTGTGACGATCCCCCCCATCGAATGGTTTATCACGTCGACCTGCTCGGGCACGCCGGCATCGAAAGTGAAGCCCGCGATCACCCGCTGGATGAAACCCGCCAGCTTCCGGCCGCTGATCTTGTTCGACTGGGTCCAGTCATAGGCGAAGATGAACAGCGTCTTGTCGATCTCGTAGCCCATCTCGTCGACGAGGAACTTGATCAGGTCGTCATAGACGAAGGGAAACAGCCCGGTCGGCACCTTCGGCCGCCTGGTCAGATTCTCGATCGCGTGGATCGTGCTCTGTCCGGTGCCATGACCCGTGTGAATCGGCGGCCAGATGTTGTGGCCGACATAGCGCCGCTCCTGTCCGTTCACGGTGCGCACGTCGACGTGGCTGAGCGCGCTGCCCATGATGCCCGGCACGAAGATCAGCGGCCGCTTGATAAGCTCTTCGAGTTCTTCGCCATACAGCCGCGGGCCGGGTACGTCAGTCGGGTCGTCGCCATCGCTGTCGGGAGCGGAATGCGGTGGCGGAACCTCGAAGAACTCGCCCGTTCCCGCTGGTGGTTGCCAGCTCGGCGGCGGTTCCCATATCTCGCCTGCAGTGGTCGGAGGTTGCGGCGGGTCGGGATAGTCGGCTTCCGGTATCTCGG
>JBKJRE010000173.1:0-6104 GCA_046594775.1 Rhizobiaceae bacterium
CGCGCTGATCGCGGATCATGGCGGCGAGGTACCGCGGACCCGCGCTGCGCTCGAGGCGCTACCCGGGGTCGGGCGCAAGACCGCGAACGTCGTCATGAATACCGCGTTCGGCGCCGAAACCTTCGCGGTCGACACCCATATCTTCCGCGTCGGCAACCGCACCGGGCTGGCGCGCGGCAAGACCCCGCTCGCGGTCGAGAAGGCGCTCGACCAGGCAACGCCGCAGCCGTTCCGGCGCCACGCGCATCACTGGCTGATCCTGCACGGCCGCTACGTCTGCAAGGCGCGGCGCCCCGAATGCTGGCGGTGCATCGTCGCCGACCTGTGCGCGTTCAAGCCCAAGACGCCCGCGCCCGCGGCGCGATAACCGCTGGCGCGCCGGGTGCCGCTTTGCTAAGCGCCTCGCCCAGGCACCCGTAGCTCAGCTGGATAGAGCGCTGCCCTCCGAAGGCAGAGGTCACAGGTTCGAATCCTGTCGGGTGCGCCAATTAATCGTCGATTTGCTTGCGTATTTTGGCTTGCGCGGGAGCTTTGCACGTCAGTCGGATTTCCCGAGGTAACACCCGGGTTAACACCAGCGCCAAACTCCAGCTGGTTTGTGCCAGCTGCTTTGTGAACGGCGCTGATGATCGTGGCAACAGCGGCTGCTTCACACCCGAGCGGACCGATCGGCTAGCAGTGCATGACGACCCGGGCTGGGCCAACAACGGACGGGCAGCCTGGGGTGCGCATATACAAGGGCAGACATTCGGGTCGGCACCGATATTTTCCTTGCCTAACCGCCGGAGCAGCGAATGTTGCGCGTCTCCGACAAAAACTTGGTTCAATCTTTCGGTTACGATTCTCTGATATTCAGCAAGAATGGTATGGCGACACCTAAAAGCGTTGTTCGACGGCAGTCTGGACACGGAACCAACCGTGTTGACCCTCATTCAGTCGGTGACTGTGACGCTGCTTGCAATTCTAATGGCCGTTGGATTGTGGCTTACGGTAGGGTTCCGGTTTCCGACCGTCTGGTATCAGGTCTTTGCAGCGCTCTTCATCGCGGCGACCCTTGCGCCCATCTTTCTTTACCCGACCTATCGAACGGCACATCGCCTCCGGGCCGCAAATTTGGCGATTCAACGTCAAGCGCTTACCGATCACCTGACGCAATTGCCGAACTCGGTGGCCTTGGCCGCGGAGCTGGATCGGAGATTGGCGGCCATCGAGAGCAATGCCTTCGCCGTTCATTTCGTCGATGTTGACAGGTTCAAGCACATCAACGATTCCCTGGGTCACGACGTCGGAAATTCCGTGTTATCGGAATTGGCGATCAACCTGGTTGCAGCGGTTGGCAATGCCGGGTTTGTTGCCCGATTTGGCGGTGATGAATTTGTCGTGTTGCAGGATACCGTTCAAACCGAGGCTGAAGCTGTCGATTTTGCGAAACGGATCGGCCACACTGTCTCCTCGGGGTATGGCAGCTACCAGGACCAGGTTGTCGCAAATGTAACGATTGGAACGGCTTTGGCTCCGGTCCATGGACGAACCAGAAACCAGATCATGAAAGCCGCGGATCTTGCATTGTACAAGGCCAAGAAGCGCGGAGTGAAGTTCGCACTGTTTCAACCGGAAATGGCGCTTCACGCAAGCCGCAATCGCATCTTGGAAGAGGCCCTGGGGAAGGCGATAGAGAATGACGAACTGTTCCTGCAGTACCAGCCGATCGTCAATCTAGAAAACACCTTGAAAGTGTCGTCGGTAGAAGCCTTGCTTCGCTGGCAGCTGCCGAATGGCGAAACCGTTTCGCCAGTCGAGTTCATTCCGATAGCCGAGCAGAATGGTACAATCGTTCGGATAGGCGAGTGGGTCTTGCGTCGGGCCTGCCTGGAATGCCTCAACTGGCCGGATCGGGTGACTGTTTCCGTCAACATTTCCCCGGTGCAATTCCTGCGGTGCGACATCGTCGCGATAGTCCAGCAGACCTTGGCCGAGACCGGCTTGCCCGCGGATCGCTTGGAGATAGAGATAACGGAGTCGGTTCTGATTGATGAAACGACCTATATCCGTCCGATCATAAATCAACTGCGCAAGTTGGGCGTGAGGGTGGCCCTGGATGATTTCGGGTCGGGTTATTGTGGATTAAACTATCTGCGCAGTTTCACCATAGATAAAATCAAGGTCGACAAGTCGATCATTGATGATGCGCTCCTGGGCCGCGATTCGCTGAATATTCTTCGTGCCGTCTGGTCGATTGCGTCGGAGAAGGGCATGGTTGTCGTCGTCGAGGGTGTAGACACATTAGAAAAGGCGGAGCTTCTGGTCACAGAGCGCTGCTGCCATCAAGTGCAAGGTTTCTTGTACTGCGCCCCCGTGTCGCCGCAGATAATCGCCAGGATGTTGGGGGATGCAGGAAGCGCTTTCAAAGCTCGCCTGGCGCAGAGTTGATGCTGTCCCATCTGAATACGCCCGCGCCACCTTCTCCGCGATCTGCATCGCAGCAATAATCCCCTTCCGGATCAAGGGCGCCCGACCCTGAGGCACAGGTCACCCCGGCATCACGATCGCGCCGACCAGCACCTTATTCTGGCGGCGCACCGCCGCCCTCAGTTCCGCGATCGGCATGGCGTGCTGCTTGACGAATTCCATGAACATCATGTTCATGTTGTTGAAGATGATTTCACCTGCCGCGCGGGTGTCCGCGTCGAGGCGCACCAGGCCGAGGCGCTTCAGCCGGTCGACGAGGTCGCATGTCTGGTCGACCAGCGCGCGGTCGAGCGCAGTGTAGGTCTGGCCGAAGGGGCTGTCAGGCTGCTGCGTCGAGGTCGCCATGGCCTGACGCCACATCGCCTTGTTGAGATAGATCAGCGAATGCTCCATGTAGATGCCGAGCAGCGTGTCGATGGCGTCGCTGACGTTGGCCGGTGGCGTGGCGACGACGCCGCGCCCGGCATTCAGCACCTCGTTGACTTCCATCGACACGATGGCGACGAGAATATCGCCCTTATTGCGGTAGTAATTGTAGATCGTGCCGACCGACACTTCCGCTTCCGCCGCGATTGCTTCGATCTTGGCGCCCTCGTAGCCGGCCTCGCGAAACAGGTCGGCCGCCGCTTCCAGGATACGGCGGTGGCGGTCCGCCTTGTGCCTTGCCCGCAATCCACTCATGCGCCGAGATTGCCTCGAAATCGGAATTGACTCAAGTTTGGAATTGGTTCAGTTTTTTCGCAGGAGCCGGAATGGCAAAGGGACATAGGAGATGACGACCATGAAAAAACTCGCTGTGCTGAAGGATCTTTTCCGTGCCGCCGGTCTGGGATCGGCCGCAATCGCGATTTTTGCCGCCTCGCCCGCCCTCTCCAAGGATCTCAACGCGCTGATCTGGTGCGACCATGCCGATCCTGCCTTGCTGCAGCCGTTCGAGGAAGCAAACGGCGTCAAGGTGAACGTCAAGGAATTCGAGGGCACGGGAGCGGGCCTCGCCATCGTCGAGCAGTCGCAGCCCGGCGACTGGGACGTGATGGTGATCGATTCCATCGACATCCCACGCGGCGTCGAGAAGGGCCTGTTCGAGCCCTTGCCGGAAGACCAGCTGCCCTTCTCCGACCTGTTCGCCGAAGTGAAGATGGACGGCGCGACGGTTGTCGACGGCAAGCGATACGGCATCACCGAAAAATTCGGCTACAACACGATTGGCTTCAACAACACCAAGGTCGATCCTGCCGACATGCAATCCATGGCGGCGCTGACCGGCGACAAGTACAAGGGCCGCATCGCCATCTATGACTATTACCTGCCCGTGATCGGCATGGCGGCGCTGTCGCTCGGCAAGAAGACGGCCGACCTGACGGAAGCGGACCTCCCGGCGATCAAGGACGTGCTGATGAAGATGAAGGCCAATGCCAAGCTGGTCGGCGAAGTGACAGCCAGCCAGACGGCTCTGGCCACCGGCGAAGTCGACATTCTGGTCGGCGGCGGCGAATGGGTCACGGCCGGCCTGGCCAGGGAAAATCCGGCACTCGACTTCTCTATCCCAGAGGAAGGCGCGGTGCTGTGGTCGCAGTCGCTGGCCATGTTCGCCGACTCCCAGAACAAGGAGATGGCGCTGAAATTCATCCAGTACATCATGAGCCCGGAAGGCCAGGCGCGGCTTGCGACATCCTCCTGCTATTGGGGTATGCCGGCCAACAGCAAGGCGGCGCTCAGCGACGACGAGAAGAAGGTGCTACGCTTCGACGAACAGCCCGCCTTCCTGGCCCGCGCCCAGAGCTACCCGGCGCCTGACGCGGAACTCGACAAGAAGATGCAGGACGTCTGGACAGAGATGCTGCAAGCGCAATAAACAGGGCTGGTGAACGATTTATCCGCCAGTCCTCCCAGCCGGGCGCCAGCCTGGGCGCTGGTCGCCCCGGCGCTGCTCTGGACCGTCTGCTTTTTCGTGCTGCCCTTTATCGCCATGGGGGTGCTGAGTTTCATGCAGCATGGCGGCGAGGGCGTCGCGACGTTCGACAATTACCGCCAGTTCTTCGAGAACCCGAGCTACTGGCGCGCCATGGTCAATTCGCTCGAGGTGACGCTGACGGTGACCGTCATTTCGGTTCTGCTGGCCTATCCTTTCGCATGGATCCTGGCGGAGGCCATTCCTCCCGGGCTGCAGCGGCTGGCGCTGATGCTCGCCGTGCTGCCTTTCTGGACCTCCTATGTGGTGCGATCCTACAGCTGGCTGCTGGTGCTGTCGGAGAACGGCGTCGTCAACAAGGCCCTGACCGGCTCGGGCCTGCTGTCGGATCCCGTCCAACTCGCCAACAGCCGTGCCGGCACGGTCATCGGCTTCGTGCACTTCTTCGTCATGCTGCTGACGCTGACCATCTTCGCCAATCTGAAGCAGCTGTCGCCCAGTTACCGCAAGGCGGCCGCCGATCTGGGCGCCGGGCCGTTCATGACCTTTCTTCATGTAATATTGCCGCTCACCCTGCCGGGCATCATGGTCGGGGCGTTCCTCACGTTCGTGCTCGCCATCGGCGACTACATCACGCCGCAGATTCTCGGCGGCAACAATGAACTGCTGATGCCGCAGCTGATCATGATGCAGATCGGCCGGCGCGGCGACTTTCCGCTGGCCTCGGCGCTGGCCATCATCCTGATGATCGTCGTGACCATCGCCTATCTGGTCTGCGCCCGCTGGCTCAAGCTGGAGCGGAGCTGAGCGATGCGGATCGCCGCCAGGCTCCTGATCGCCGCCTACGGGCTGGCCATCTATGCCTTCATCTTCCTGCCGGTGGTCGTGCTGGTGCTGTTTTCGCTGCAGGCGACGTCGTTCCCGATCCCGCCCTTCACCGGCCCCTCGCTGCGCTGGTACGAGGCGGTGCTGGGCGATGCAAGGCTGACCTCGGCGCTGGTCAATTCGGTTCTGGTGGCGGTGATCTCGTCGGCGCTGGCGGTGGCGCTCGGCTTTCTCGCCGCCTGGGGCTTTGCGCGCTATCATCTGCCGCGCGCCGCGCTGCTGCGCGGTCTGATCACCCTGCCGCTCACCGTCAGCTACCTGATCATCGGCATGGGCATCCTGATCCTGTTCAACGCCGCCGGCATTCCCAAATCGCTGGTCTCGGCCGGCATCGGCCATGTGGTGATCAATCTGCCGCTCTGCTTCGCCATCATCTACAGCCAGATGGGCGACAATCAGGTCAACCTCGAACGCGCCGCGCGCGACCTCGGCGCCCCGGAAGTGAAGGTGCTGTTCCTGATCAGCGTGCCGGTGATGTGGCCGGCCATCTTCGCCAGCTTCTTCCTGTCGATGACATTCTCCTGGGACGAGTTCGTCATTTCCTTCCTGCTCACCCGCTTCGACACCACTCTGCCCGTCGAGATCTGGAACCTTCTGCGCTCGGGGCTGAACCCCAGAACCAACGCCATCGGATCGCTGGTCTTTGGCGTCTCTATCGTGCTGGCGATCCTGTTCGAACTCATCCTGCTGCGAAGGAGCCGCTCATGACCGGCCCGCTGGTCGAAATCCGCCAAGTGTCGCACAGTTTCGGCCGTCACAGGGCGCTTGACGATATCTCGCTCAATGTGGAACCCGGCAGCTACACGGTCCTGCTCGGACCTTCCGGATCCGGCAAGAC
>JBKJRE010000274.1:0-2902 GCA_046594775.1 Rhizobiaceae bacterium
TCAATGTCCCAGAACCCGGCCTGTCCACGCATCATCGCCTCCGCGCAAATCACCAGCCGAGTGAATCAGAAATACGCCGAAATGGGGAGGTTCTTCGAGGTGTCCGACTGGGACAACTCTACCCTGGGACCGCCCGACAAATGGCCGCAAAGCCTCCGCCTGACCGTCAGGCTTGTCCTTAATACCCGTCACCCGATGTTTATCTGGTGGGGGCCTGAGCTTATCCAGTTCTACAATGACGCGTATCGCGAAACGATGGGTCCAGAACGACATCCGAGCGCGCTGGGAGCGCGAGGCCATGAGTGCTGGGCCGAGATCTGGCCAATTATCGGTCCGCAGATTGATTACGTTCTGGCTGGCAAGGGGTCGACCTGGGACGAGGATCGTCTGGTTCCGGTCACGCGCTTTGGGAAAAGGGAAGATGTGTGGTGGACCTACAGCTACAGCCCGATCGATGTAGAAGGCGGCATCGGTGGGATACTCGTGGTCTGCAATGACGTAACCGACCAGCATTTGGCAAGAGCCGACCTTGCCGATCAGTCCAGACGCCTTTCAAGCCTCTTCGAGCAGGCTCCTGGATTCATGGCGGTCCTGCGAGGACCTGATCACATTTACGAACTTACAAACGCGGCTTACAGGAAACTGATCGGCAACCGCGGTTTTGTAGGCAAGTCGGTCCGCGAAGTTGTTCCCGAAGCAGAAGGACAAGGGTTCTTCGAACTTTTGGGCGAGGTCTATCGGACCGGCAAAGCGTATGTCGGAAAGCGGATGCCCTTGGTCGTTCAACGTGAGGAAGGCGGACCCGTTGAAGAAGTGTTCCTGGACTTTGTCTATCAGGCGATCATTGAATCTGACGGCACAATTTCAGGTATCTTCGTCGAGGGGGTTGATGTCACGGACCATGTTGGCGCCGAGAAACATTTGAGCCTGCTCAACGACGAGCTCAAGCACCGCGTCAAAAACACGCTCGCGATGGTGAGCGCGATTGCTTCGCAGACGCTGCGAGGATCTGGCAACGAGGTAGCGCTGAAGAAGTTTCACGACCGCCTTGCCGCTTTTGGTAAAGTTCACAATATCCTGACGGAGGCGGGTTCGGGCACCGCCACGGTGCAGGAAGTCGTCGAAGGCGCGCTCGCCCCCCATAGGTCGGGCGAAGGCCGGTTCTCCGTTTCGGGCCCCCGTATCGTGGTTGGCTCCAAGCAGGCGCTGTCGCTCGCGCTTGCGCTCCACGAACTCGCGACCAACGCGGCCAAATACGGCGCCTTGTCTGCCGAGGATGGTCGAATAGAAATTTCATGGTGGGTGGATCCGAAAGAACCGGTGTTCCACTTTTTCTGGAAGGAGCTCGGCGGTCCCTTTGTCGAAAAGCCATCGACAAAGGGATTTGGCTCCCATCTCATCGACCGCGTTCTGAGAGCCGACTTCGCTGGGACCGTCGAGACGGCATATGAACCGGCCGGCCTGATTTGCCGCTTGGAAGCTCCGTTGGAGCATCTTAATCCAGAACAATCCTTTCCCGCTGCCGGTTAGGTCGGAAATGCCCTCCGATTTATTATGATCCGGACCGTATGCCCCGCCGGTCGGCCTTATCAATCCAAGGCGATCGGCGATCGTGATCTGCCACCGCCTGGCCTGGATCCAAAGCTTAATGCGCGCACGTTCGAGGCATCGCGCTCTCCCTCCGGACGAGGGCAATCACCTCCGAATGTCGGCAGCATTCGTAGAATGGCGGCAAACGACCACCTTCTGCACCCTTCTCGGATCAATCGGGAATCACCTGCTCTCCCGGGATGCCAGCAGTTTGTGGTTATCCGGCCAGCCCTGCTGCCGCCGCTCCTGTCGCCGGCTCTTCATAGCGCGCCGGGCGGAAGTTGGCGCCTGATTTGTCATGCGCAGGGTATGGTGTGCGACAACCTTGTCGGATAACAAGCCGCCCGATGTTGCACGGTTCACTCGATGGAGGCATCAATGCGGGAAGAACAAAGGCGTGCGGCTTCCCAATTTCTGCTGGGACATTGGCGTAACGGCAGTCACACGGACGCGCTTCCGCTGGGTTTGCGCCCGACCACCCGGTCGGACGCCTATGGCGTTCAGGCGATGGTGGAAGGTGCGAGCGCGCATCCGCTTGTGGGCTGGAAGATCGCAGCGACCAGCGCCGCCGGCCAGAAGCACATTAATGTGGATGGCCCCTTGGTCGGCCGGCTCGTGTCGGAGCGCATCATTCCGGAGGGGGTGCCCGTATCGCTCGGATCCAATAGGATGCTGGTGGCCGAGATCGAGTTCGTGTTCCGCATGGGGGAAACGCTCCGGCCGCGTGCCAGGCCCTATACGCAGGAGGAGGTGACGGATGCCGTCGCAGCATTGCATTTGGGCGTCGAGATTCCCGATTCGCGCTTTCTTGCCTTCGAAACGGCGGGCGAGGCCCAGCTCATCGCCGACAATGCCTGCGCCGACAAGTTCGTTCTGGGTCGCGAAGCGCCCGATTCCTGGCGAGAGATCGATCTGCCCTCTCATAAGGTGGTTGGTCGGAGCAGCGGCGGCGCCGTTCACGAGGGATGCGGCGCCAATGTGCTGGGCGGCCCGCTGGTCGCGCTGACCTGGCTCGCCAACGAGCTTTCCCGACATGATACTGAACTCGCCGAAAGCCAGATCGTCACGACCGGAACCTGCTGCGTGCCGATCCCCATCGGCCCTGGCGATGTCGTGGCCGGCGATTACGGATCCTTCGGTACGATCGAAGTCGAATTCACCCGATGAGCGGAAGCCCTTGTGCGATCTGTGAAATCCCCTTGGCTGGAAATGTCATGCAGTCGTGGACTTCGGTCACGCGGCCCGCCACGTGGGATCAGTCTGCGCATTTCGCTGATCGTGAGCGGCGATTTCACGCGATGGTGAGCAACGA
>JBKJRE010000518.1:0-8814 GCA_046594775.1 Rhizobiaceae bacterium
CTCGTCGGTGATGGCCCGCGCAACTGCCAGATCGTGGGTTATGAACAGATAGGCGATGCCGTGCCGCTGGTTGAGGTCCGCCAGGAGGTCGAGAATTTGCGCGCGGATCGATACGTCGAGCGCCGATACCGGCTCATCGGCGACGATCAGCTTGGGACGGGTGATAATGGCGCGTGCAATCGAGATCCGCTGGCGCTGGCCGCCCGAGAATTCGTGCGGGTATTTCTGCATGTCGCCCGGTTGGAGGCCGACTTCATGCAGGGCCTGCGCCACGATCTCGCGGCGCTCCTTCCCAGCGGGCCTGCGTTCGAGCAGATGCAGCGGCTCGGCGACCAGCCGCTCCACCCTCTGGCGCGGATCGAAGGATCCGTAGGGGTCCTGGAAGATCACCTGCAGGTTGCGACGGGCAGGTCGCAACGCCGCCTGCTCGCGGCCGGTGATCCGATCGCCCATGAACGTGATCTGGCCGCCCGTTGGCTCGTCAAGCGCCAGGATGATCCGCGCCAGCGTCGACTTTCCGCAGCCGGAGCGTCCCACGAGAGCCATGGACTGGCCGGCATGGATCGAGAATGAAACATCGTCGACGGCCCGGAAGCTCTCGGGCTTGCCGAAGAGCGTCCGGCGCCTTCCCGGATAGTCGCGTGTGATATTTCGAACCTCCAGAAGCGGCTGCGCAGTCGTCTGGTTGCGGGTGCTTGCGCGATCCGGCACATGCATCGAGGCCATCGCCAGTTGGCGCGTATAGGAGTGCGACTGCGCTGAAAGCGTTTTGGCCGTCTCGCCAGATTCCATGATTTCGCCGTCGCGCATGATGGTGATTTGGTCGGCCATTTCGGTGACCACGGCCAGGTCATGAGAAATCAGCAGGAGTCCCATTCGGTTCTCGTCGACGAGGTCGCGCAAAAGCTCGAGAATCTGCGCCTGAAGCACGACGTCGAGCGCAGTAGTCGGCTCGTCGGCTATCAACAGCTTTGGTTTCAGCGCACAGGCGATGGCGATCACGACGCGCTGCCGCTGGCCGCCAGAAAGCTGGTGAGGATAGCGCCACAGCGGAAATTTGGCCGCCGGCAGGCCGACCCGGTCGAGCATTCGCTGCGCCTGCATTTCGGCATCGCGCCGGTTTGCGCCTGTGTGCAGCCTTATCCCCTCGGCGACCTGTTCGCCGATCGTCTTCAACGGATTGAGCGCCGTCATCGGTTCCTGGAACACCATGCCGATATCGTCGCCACGCAGCGCGCACATGCGGTCTTCGGGCGCCGAAAGAAGATTCATGCCGTTGAATCTGACGCTGCCGGATGTTCGTGCAGCTTCCGGCATAAGCTGCATGATGGCCAGCGCCGTCATGGATTTGCCCGAGCCGGATTCTCCCACCAGACCCATGATCTGGCCTGGCTCGATCGACAGGTCTATTTGCTTCAGTATCGGGTTTTGCCCGATGGCAAGCGACAGCTTCTCGATCTCAAGCAGGCTCATCTGTGACGCCGCAGCTTGGGGTCAAGCGTGTCGCTGATGCCGTCGCCGATGAGGTTCAGGCCGAGAACCGTGATGACGATGGCCATGCCTGGAATGATTGCCAGATAGGGCGCGACGATCATCCGCGTTTGCGCATCGAACAGCATGCGGCCCCAACTGGGCATCGGCGGCTGCGCGCCCAGGCCCAGATAGGACAGACCGGCTTCGGCCAGAATGCCAAGCGCGAACTGGATGGTCCCCTGCACGAGCAGCAGATTTGCGATGTTGGGCAAAATATGCTCGATCGTGATCAGCACCTTGCCCTTTCCCGCCGCACGCGACGCCAGGATGAATTCGCGTGGCCAGAGCGCCAGGGCGCCAGCGCGGGAAACGCGTGCGAAGACCGGAACGTTGAATATGCCGATGGCGATGATGGCGTTGACCGCGCCCGGTCCGAAGACTGCGGTGATCATGATCGCCGAAAGCAGAGCGGGAAAGGCAAAGATCAGATCGTTGAAGCGCATCAGCACGTCGTCAAGGAAACCGCCCCGCGCCGCCGCCCAGCAGCCCAGGGGCACGCCAAGGCCCATCCCGATGCCGACCGCCACAAGCGCTACGGCGATGGAATTGCGCGCTCCGACCATGATCAGCGAAAGCATGTCGCGCCCGAAATGGTCGGTGCCGAGAAGATGTATCGTAGACGGCGGTTGCATGCGGTCGGCGACGATCAGCCTGGTGACGTCATAGGGCGTCCAGAAAAACGACAGCAAGGCCACCGCGGCGATCATGGTGGTGATGCAAAACCCGATGACGAACGACCTGTTGCTGAAGGCTCGAACGAGGAACCCATCCTGGGCGGACGAGGGATGGGAAAGGTTTTCCTTCACCGCGCCGATCTCAGGCGTGGGTCCACGACGGCGTAGGACAGGTCGACAAGCAGATTGACGATGATCACCGTTGCAACAAGCAACATGACGACACCCTCGACCACGATCAGGTCGCGCTGGTTCAGCGCCTGGAAGATCAGACGTCCAAGGCCGGGAAGGTAGAACACATTCTCGATGATGATCGTGCCGGCCAGCAGGAAGGCAAATTGCAATCCCACGATGGTCAGCACCGGCAGCATGGCGTTGCGCAGGGCGTGACGCCAGAGCACGGCGGTTCGCGTCAGGCCCTTGGCTCGGGCTGTGCGGATGAAATCCTCGCCCAGCACGTCGAGCAATGCCGAGCGCGTCACGCGGGCCAGAATGGCCGCCTGAGGCATTGCAAGGGCAATCGCCGGCAAGATCAGCGCCTTAACCGCCGGCCAGGCGCCTGCATTCCAGCCTGGAAAGCCGCCGGCCGGCACCAGCCGCAACCAGACAGCAAAGACATAGACCAGCAGAAGCGCGAACCAGAAATTGGGAACGGCGACGCCGAACTGCGAGGCTGCCATGGCCACAGTGTCTGCCGCTCGGCCCCGTCGCGCGGCCGCGAAAACGCCGACGGGAATGGCGATCACAGTCGACAGGACGAGCGAGATGACCGCCAGAGGCAGCGATACGGCGGCGCGCTCCCGGATCAAATCGATGACGGGGACCGAATAGGTGACGGATCGGCCGAAGTCGAAGCTAAGCAGTCCTCCGGCCCAGGCCAAATAGCGCAGTGCGATCCCCTGGTTCAATCCCATCTGGTTGCGCAACGCCTCGACGGCATCGTCGGTGGCGTTCATGCCAAGCATCAGTCGCGCCGGATCTCCGGGGAGAATTTCGAGCACCGCGAAAACCACCACGGATGCAACGACAAGCGTCGCCAGGCCAATCAGGATGCGCTTGGCGAGATAGGCAGCCATCTCAGGACCGCCTCGGCTCCTGCGGCCATGCTCCCCGCAAGGAGGAAGCTCCGCGCAGGCTGGCGGCGTCCTTGTCCAAGGAAGTCACGTTCGAAAATGACTGCTTTGGGGCCATGTCAGGATCGGACTCTGCAGGCCGATCAATCCACCCACTTCACTTTGGTCAGGTCATTGGCCTGGATTGGAGAGTTCTCCCAAAGCCCTTCGACCTTGGCGTCCCAGATGCCGATCTTCGGCAGCTCGAAAAGAAAGCCGTTGACGGCATCGTCAGCGAGAATCTTCTGCGCCTGCTGGTACAGTTCGGTCCGTTTGGCTTCGTCCGAAGTGAGGTTGAGCTCCTCGATAACCTTGTCGAAGGTTGGATTGTCGTAGTTGAAGTAGTAGTCCTTGCGGGCATAAATATCGATGTCGTTCGGCTCGGTATGCGAAACGATCGACAGGTCGTAGTCCTTTTCGGTGAAAACCTGCTTCAGCCAGTCCGCCCATTCCACCGGAATGATCTCGAGGTCGATGCCGACGTCGCGAAGCTGCGAGGCAATGATCTGGCCGCCATCTCGGGCATAACCGACCGGCGGCAGCTTCAGCGTCGCCTTGATGCCGTTCTCGAAACCGGCCTCCTTGAGCAACTCTCTGGCCTTGGCCGGATCGAAAGGATAGGTGCCGGTCAGATCGATATAAGCGGCATTGGCTGGCGAGAAATGTGAGCCGATGGGCACGCCCAGTCCGCCGGAGGCGCCGTCGATGATCGCCTTGCGGTCGAGCGCGTGGGCGATGGCCTGGCGAACCTTCAACTGGTCGAAGGGGGGCTTCTTGTTGTTGGTCGAAAGGATCGTCTCGCCTTCGGTGGCGCCGATCACCACCTTGAAGCGCGGGTCAGACTCCACCTGGGGCAGTGCGTCGCCGAGCTGGAAGTTCGGCAGGGCCTGAACGTCGCCGGAAAGCAGGGCAGGCACGGCCGCTGCTGCATCCGGGATGATGCGGAATTCTGCCTTGTCGAGCATCGCCGGTTCACCCCAGTAGGCGTCGGATTTCACCAGCGTGATCGACGAACCCTTGGCCCAGGCGCCGAACTTGAACGGGCCCGTTCCAACCGGATTCTCCTTGTTGGTTTCGGCCGATTCAGGCGCTACGATGACCGCGTCACCCCAGCCCATATTATAGAGGAAGGAGCCCTGCGGGTTCTTCAGCGTGACCTTCACAGTGGCAGGATCGACCACGTCAACCGTGTCAATGGCTGCAAACAGCCCCTTCTGGGCGTTCGTTGAATTCTCGGCGCGCGCACGATCGAGCGAGAATTTCACGTCTTCCGCATCGAACCCGGTGCCGTCGTGAAACTTGACACCCGTGTGCAGTTTGAACGTGTAGACTTTCTCGTCGTCCGATACCGTCCAGCTTTCGGCAAGGGCGGGCAACACTTCGCCGCCCGATCCGATCCGGGTCAGGCCCTCGAACACATTCGCGTAGAGAACCTCGTCGATCGCCGCGGCCGCGCCGGCTGTGGGGTCGAGATGCGGCGGCTCAAGCGGAACGCCAAGTACCAGATCGGTTCGAGCGGCGTATGCCGCCGTGCATGACGCGAGTGCGATGGCTACTGCCAGGACTGATTTCCAGGGGCTCATGGGGGCAACTCCAGATTGACGCTTGAATGGACGAAACGCGGCTTCAGCAAGGAGTACAACAGCTTGTTCGCAATTGCGATATTCCGCGCAAATCTTTCCGCAGGCGGCACGCCGGCGCCTGGCTCAGCTGCGACGCGGGCCGTGCAGAAGCAGATCAAGTCCGATGGCCATCACCTTGGCCGATTCGACCATGTCATCTATCCCGACCCACTCATCCGGACGATGAGCGAGATCGAGAATTCCCGGTCCATAGGCGATGCAGTCGTGCAGGTGGCCAATGCGGGAAATATGCTTCTGGTCGTAAGTGCCTGGCGAGATCACGTATTCGGGTTCGCGGCCGAAAACCTCCCGGATGCCCGCCGCGACGGCGTTGGCAACCGGCGCGTCACGTTCCGTCATCAGCGGCAACACTTCCATGATGTTGCTGATTTTGTAGTCGAATTTGTCGCGATCGCTCTTGAGGCGTTCAAGAATCGCAACCACCTCGCCTTTCACATCCGCCAGCGTTTCCTCCAGCAGAAAGCGTCTGTCTATCACCATTCGGCAGGAATCGGGCACGTTGGGCGATGGCAGGCCGGAAAAGTCGTCGGTCTGTCCGCCGTGAATGGCGTTGATGTTCATGGTCGAACGACGGGCCCCTTCAGGCACAACCGGCATTCTGGTCTGCTTGCGGTCGAGCGCGGGAAACAGGTCCGTCTCGAATGCCTGGAGCACGGCTCCCATGTGGCGAACCGCGCAATCGCCCAGGAACGGCATGGAGCCATGCGCGATTTCGCCCTTCGTCTCGATTTCCGCCCACCAGACGCCGCGGTGGCCCAGGCAGATGCGGTCCTTGTTCAGCGGCTCGGGAATGATAACATGGTCGACTTTCGGCTTGGAAAAATAGCCTTTGCTTGCTAGGTAGGCGACACCCCCGAAACCACCGGACTCTTCATCCATCGTTCCGGAAATCTCGATCGCGCCGGGAAAATCCGGCTGCGTCTCGATGAAGGCCTCGACTGCGATGATCGAGGCCGCAAGTCCGCCTTTCATGTCGCATGCGCCGCGGCCGAAAACCTTGCCGTCGGCAACGATCCCGGCAAAGGGATCGACGGTCCAGCCCTCGCCGGCTTCGACCACGTCGATATGCGAGTTGAAATGCACGGTCGGGCCAGGTCGACGGCCTTCGATACGGGCAACAACGTTGACCCGCGGATAGAGGTCGCAATCGCCGGGTGTGCCCTCGGCACGGATGAACTCGGTCGTAAAGCCGCGCTTGCCAAGCCGATCGGCGATAAATTCTGCGCAGGGCCGATATGCGTCGCCGGGCGGATTGACAGTCGGAAAGCGGATCAATGCGGTGGTGAGGGCCACGAGTTCCTCGCGACGCTCGTCTACCGGGATGGAGAAGCTGCTTTGCATGCTGCGAATTGAGCAGGGACGGGACCGCTTTGGCAAGCCGTGCCGGTCGAAGGGACCGCCCCCCGTTGCCGGTACGCAACTATCACGCGAATTTGTTCAAATTGTCGGAAATGATTTCGGAAAAATCTTACGGAATACGTGTAATCGGGTTCACCTAAGGTCATAATCAGTAATCTGGTCAGAAGCGGGCAAAAGGGGTCAAGCAGATGAAAAAGACAATTGTCATCGCAACAGCGTTGCTTGCAATGCTATTTGGGGTTACGGCGCAAGGATGGGCCGCTACTCTTGAGGCCCGCGTCGATGTTTCCTCCCAGACGATGACCGTCATCAAGCACGGCCGCGTGCTTTATCGCTGGAAGGTTTCGACTGCGCGTCGCGGCTATATCACCCCACGCGGCTCATGGCGGCCGACGCGATTGCACAGGATGTGGTATTCGAAGAAATACGATAATTCGCCGATGCCCTACTCGGTTTTCTATCACGGAGGCTATGCGATCCACGGCACCGGGGCGGTCAAGAACCTTGGACGTCCGGCGTCGCACGGATGTGTCCGCCTGCACCCTGCAAATGCCGCCCAGTTCTATTCGCTGGTCAAGCAGATCGGCGCGGGAAATACCCGGATAACCGTCGCAAACTGAGGCGCATCAGCCTGCGACCGCTTTTTTCGCGGTCAGGAAGCCTCGTTCAACAAGGGAAGCGCTGGAACTCGTTGCGGCGCTTTTTCAATGTGTTGGGGAAGAGAACGCAGACGCCCCATCGAATTGAAGCTGAATGATCTCTTCGGGCATTTCATTTCCGCCTCGTCCTCGCTAGGACTCCTGCATGGGAGTCTTTCGCAAATGAAGTCCGAGCAGCGTGTAGAGCTTTCCAGGCGGGTTTCCGACGAGGTCCGCAAGACGACCTGCTACATGTGCGCCTGCCGCTGCGGCATTGACGTGCATATCAAGGACGGCAAGATCCGCTATATCGAGGGTAACCGCGACCATCCGGTGAACAAGGGTGTTTTGTGCGCCAAGGGTTCGGCCGGCATCATGCAGCACTACTCGCCAGCCAGGCTGCGCGCGCCGTTGCTGAGAACCGGACCGCGAGGTTCCGGAGAATTCAAGGAAATCAGCTGGGAAGAGGCACTCGGGATCGCCACAGGCTGGCTCTCGGAAGTGCGTGGCAATGATCCGAAGAAGCTTGCCTTCTTTACCGGACGGGACCAGTCGCAATCCCTGACCGGGTTCTGGGCGCAGCAGTACGGTACGCCCAACTACGCGGCGCATGGAGGGTTCTGCTCCGTCAATATGGCCGCGGCCGGCATCATGACGATCGGCGGCGCATTTTGGGAGTTTGGTGCGCCGGACTGGCAGCGCACCAAGCTTTTCATCATGTTCGGCGTCGCCGAAGACCACGATTCCAACCCGCTGAAAATGGGTATTTCCAAGGTCAAGAAGAATGGTGCGCGCTTCGTCTCCGTCAACCCGGTGCGCACCGGTTATTCAGCCATTGCCGACAACTGGATCGGCATTCGGCCCGGCACCGACGGCCTGCTGATTCTGGCCGTCGTGCATGAATTGCTGAAGGCGCGCAAGATCGATGTCGACTATCTGATGCGCTATTCCAATGCGCCCTGGCTGGTCATTGATGCGCCCGGAACTGCCGAGCATGGGCTTTTTGCGCGGGACGCCGATGGCAAGCCGCTGGTCTTCGAAACGGTGACCGAGCGTGTGGTCGCCAAGGGCTCGGCCGGCGCTCGCCCAGCGCTGTCAGGACGCTACAAGCTGGAGGATGGGCGCGCGGTAACTCCCTCCTTCGCGCTTCTGGCGAACAAATATCTTGATGAAAAATATGCGCCCGAAGCGGCCGCCGCAGAGACTGGCGTTTCCGCCGAGACGATCCGTGGCCTGGCTGCCGAGATCGCGAGAACTGCATTCGATGAGGCCATCTTCATCGATCAGCCCTGGACCGACATGAACGGCGAAAGCCATGACGGCTTTGTCGGGCGTCCGGTGTCGTTTCACGCCATGCGAGGACTCTCGGCGCACTCCAACGGGTTTCAGACGGCACGGGCCCTGCATATGCTGCAGGTGCTGATTGGTGCGGTCGACTGTCCTGGCGGGTTCCGCTTCGAGCCACCCTATCCGAAGCCGCTGGAGGCGCACCCGACACCGCATGGCAAGGCCGAGCATTTCGGCTCAAACAAGCCGCTGTCCGGACCGCATCTGGGCTTCCCGCGCGGGCCGGAAGACTTGCTTGTCGATGCCGAGGGCAGACCGCAGCGCATCGACAAGGCATTTTCCTGGGATGCGCCAATCTCCGCGCACGGGCTGATGCACATGGTCATCGCCAATGCCCATGCCGGCGATCCATACACGATCGATGTGTTGTTCCTCTACATGGCCAACATGGCCTGGAACTCGTCGATGAACACCGCCGGCGTCATCAGAATGCTGGAGGACAAGGACGAGGCGACGGGCGAATACGTCATTCCGAAGATCATCTACAGCGACGCCTACGCCTCCGAAA
>JBKJRE010000625.1:0-3524 GCA_046594775.1 Rhizobiaceae bacterium
ATCGCCCTGAAACGACGCCTCAAGGGAGAAGATCGCCTGTCCATGCTGATTTGCAATGACGCGACGCGTTGTGAACGAACCGCCGTCCCGGATCCTGTCGACCTCGTAGACTATGGGCAGGCTGGTGTCGCCGGGTCTCATGAAATACCCGTGCAGCGAATGAACGTGGCGGTCCGGCTGCACCGTGCGCTGCGCGGCCACCAGCGCCTGGGCTACGGTCTGGCCGCCAAACACCCTCTGCCAGCTCTCCTTGGGGCTGCGACCACGGAACAGGTTGTGTTCCAGCCTTTCGAGGTCAAGTATGGCAAGAAGTTCCTGCATCGCGACCGACATATTTCAGCGACCTTTTCTCGAACAACGTTAAGCAGTCGGTTTCCAACAGGATCGATTGGGCAAGTCAAGAAGGAGCGGACGGCAATGGCAGCAACGGCGAACGGCACTTACGACGGCCCGCTCGATGTTCTGGTCGCAGGCGCCGGGTATGTCGGACTGGCGACAGCTGTTTCCCTGAAGCAGTCACGGCCGAGCCTGGCGGTGACCATCGTTGACGCTGCGCCTGCCGGCGCCTGGGAAAAGGATGGCCGTGCTTCGGCGATCGCGGCCGCGGCGTGCCGGATGCTGGATCGGCTCGGTTGCTGGAAAGAAATCGCGCCCCAGGCCCAGGCGATTACGGAAATGATCGTTACGGATTCGCGGACATCCGATCCCGTCCGTCCTGTTTTCCTGACCTTCGACGGCGAGGTCGGGCCGCAAGAGCCGTTCGCCCATATGGTAGCCAACAAAGTCCTTAACGGCGCATTGCGCCGCCGCGCCGCAGAGCTTGGCATCAATTTCATCGAGGGCATGGCGGTGGCCTCGTTCGAGAACGGCGCTGGCGCCACGCGGGTTGTACTCGCCGATGGCGTCTCACTCGAGACGCGGCTGCTGGTTGCCGCTGACGGAGTGCGCTCGAAACTGCGCGACATGGCCGGCATCAAGACGGTTGAATGGCAATATGGCCAGTCCGGCATTGTCTGCACGGTCGCGCATGAGCGTCCGCACAATGGCCGTGCAGAGGAGCACTTCCTGCCAGCCGGACCGTTCGCCATCCTGCCGCTTACCGGCAACCGGTCCTCGATCGTGTGGACCGAGCGGACGGCTGACGCGGAGAAGCTTGTCGCCGGCGATCCTTTCGTTTTCGAGGTCGAACTGGAAAATCGATTCGGCCTGAAGCTCGGTGAGATCAGCGTCGAGGGAAAACCCCGCGCCTGGCCGCTCGGTCTTACGCTGGCGCGGGAATTCATCGCGCCCCGGCTGGCTCTCGTCGGCGATGCCGCGCACGGAATCCATCCGATCGCGGGCCAGGGCCTCAATCTCGGCTTCAAGGACGCAGCTGCGCTGGCAGAGACAATCGTGGAGGCCGACAGGCTTGGCCAGGATATCGGTGCGCTGGACGTGCTGGAGAGGTATCAGCGCTGGCGGCGTTTCGATACGCTTCAGATGGGCATAACTACCGACGTTCTCAACCGCCTGTTTTCCAACGATTTCGGTCCGCTTCGCGCATTGCGTGATGTCGGCTTGGGGCTCGTGGAGCGCATGCCGCGCATGAAGCGGTATTTTATCCGACAGGCTTCCGGCCTTACCGGCGGCTCACCCAGACTGCTCAGGGGCGAGGCGATCTAGACGCGCGGCTACAAAGGGCTCTGAGGAACAAGGAGCAATGGATGGCCGACGTGTTTGCCGTCGCCGCGTTCCGGTTGAAGTTCAGTCCCGCGGCCATAGGTATGCATTGCGCCATCTTGCCGGTGGAGGGAATGGTTCCCGGACGCATAGTCCCCGGCACCCTGCCGCATCGTCGAGGCTAACCGTCATTCTAAAACCAGGAGAAGATCATGGATCGTCACGCTACAGCCGTCTGGAAAGGAACCTTGAAGGAAGGGACCGGGATTCTTGATACCCAGAGCGGCGCGCTGTCCGGACTTGGCTATTCGTTCAAGGCGAGGTTCGAGGACGAGAGCGGCAAATCCGGCACCAACCCCGAGGAACTGATGGCGGCAGCCCATGCGGGTTGTTTCGCCATGCAGCTGTCGCATTTCCTCGCCGAGAACGGCACGCCGGCCGAAAAGCTGGATGCCAAGGCGGTTGTGACGCTTGTGCCGGGCACCGGCATCACGGGCAGCGCCATCACTCTGGTTGGCACGGTGCCCGGAATCGACGCGGCGAAATTCAAGCAACTGGCCGAGAAGGCCAAAGCCGAGTGCCCGGTTTCGCAGGCTCTCGGCTCGATCAAGGTCTCGCTGGACGCATCGCTCGCCTGATATTGGCGGCCACCAGCCAAAACGGGCGCTGAAGGACGCCCGTTTTGGCTGCGCGAAGGTCGTTATCACCCAGACATGTCACGACCCTTCGATGCCTTCATATGCGGCCTTGCCCCAAAGCTCCTTCACGCGGCTGTCGCGCCCGCAGGATGACCGGTAGAACCGATAGCGGATCGGGTTCTTCTTATAGTAGTCCTGATGGTATTCCTCGGCCGGCCAGAATGCCGGCGCCGGTGCGATCTCGGTTGCAATCGGCTTGCCGAGAGTGGCCGCGATGGCCTTCTTGGAGGCCTCGGCAGCTTCAATCTCGGTCTTGTCCGAGGCATAGATGGCCGTCGTATAAGGGTGCCCGCGATCGCAGAACTGGCCGCCAGCGTCGGTCGGGTCGACCGAATGCAGAAGACGTCGAGCAGCTTGTCGAAGCTCACCCTTGCATCATCATACTCGATCTTGACGACCTCGCGATGACCAGCAGCGGTATGGTTCTTGTAGGTCGGGTTCTCGCTGGTGCCCCCGGCGTAACCCGACACAGTCGAGATGACGCCGGGTACATGGTCAAAATCCTTCTCGACACACCAGAAGCAACCGCCGGCAAAGATCACGGACTTCTGAGCGGCCATGGCCGTCGACGCGGCCGACGTTGCGATGACGACGAGAGCGGCGGCGAGAACTGGTCGAAACATGGCGATTGCCTCCTGGGTTCCCCGCAGTCACCTATCGCAAGACCGCGAGGTTTCCATTCAAATCCGCTACAAACCTGCGTGATCGGTGCTATCACAACCGGCTCTATCGCCCATGCGTCTCGATCTGATTGCCGTGTCGCCAAAACATTGGTATGAGCCGGATATGGATGAGTTTCTCGGCGAACCCGGCTTCAAGTGCGTCGTGCTGCAGGACCAGAAGCGTCTGCCCGCGCGCTTCTTCGCGCGGATTTCCGGCGCGCCGATCTGCCGTCTTCCATAGCGCCGACGGGCTTCTTGCCGGTATTGCCGGATTGACCTTTCAATATCATTCGACGGATCAAGACAATGAGCGCACCGCGCACACTCTACGACAAGATTTTCGACGATCACATTGTCGACCGGCAGGAGGACGGCACCTGTCTTCTCTATATCGATCGCCATCTCGTCCATGAGGTTACCAGCCCGCAAGCATTCGAAGGTCTCCGGTTGACCGGCCGCAAGGTGCGCCACCCGGAAAAGACGCTTGCTGTCGTGGATCACAATG
>JBKJRE010000041.1:0-3401 GCA_046594775.1 Rhizobiaceae bacterium
CGGAAAGCTTGAGGAACAGGCCCTCGGACTTGCGGTCCTCCGGCACGAGGCCGATTGCCATGTTCGGCCGGATTGCGTCGGCGGGCGAACTCAGCCAGACCTTGCGGTTGTCGACCAGGACGTCGCCGCGCAGCACCTCGCCCATGCCGAAGCATGCGAGAAAGAGATCCTGCTGGCCCATGCCCTGCAGTCCGGCGACGCCGAGTATCTCGCCCTTGCGCAGGTCGAAGCTGACGCCGTCGAGCTTGCGGCCGATCTTGAGATCGCGCACGCCGAGTACGGGCCCACCGAACGCCTGCGCGCTGTCGGGCTTCGGCGGAAATGTCTGCTCGATTGAACGTCCGATGATCTTCTCGACCACCTCGTTATCGGTGATGTCGGCAACCGGCGTGGTGACGATATGGCAGCCGTTGCGCAATATGGTCAGCGTATCGCAGAAGGCGCGAACCTCGCGCATGCGATGGGTAATGAAAACGATCGTCGTGCCCTTGGCCTTGAGCCTGGCGATTATCTCGCCCAGCCAGTCAACGTCGCGGCCGGCAAGCGTAGATGTCGGCTCATCGAGCAGCAGGATGCGCGGCTCGCGGTAGACGGCGCGCGCGATTTCGATCTTTTGGCGCACGGAGAGTTCGAGTGACGAAACCCCAGCATCGAGATCGACCGAAAAACCGAGTTCGGCGATATGGCGTCGCACGTTCTCGCGCGCCGCGCGGCGGCGGATCAGCCCCGACATGCCCATCGGTGCATATGGCAGCAGCATGTTGTCCAGAACGGACAGGTCGCTGACCAACGTCATCTCCTGGAAGGCGGTCTGGATGCCAAGCTTGTGAGCGGAACGCGGCGTATCGAGCGAGGCGTCCTCGCCAAAAATCTTCACGCTGCCTTCCGTCGGCCGGATAAGCCCGGAGAGCAGTTTCACCATCGTCGACTTGCCGGCACCGTTCTCGCCCAGCAGCGCATGCACGCTTCCGGGCACGATCGAGAAGGATACGCCGTCGAGCGCAACCGTCGCGCCGAACGACTTCAGCATTCCGTCGACCTGCACGGCTGGGACAATTGTCTTTTGTGTCATGAGCTTGGACCGCCGGCGCGCTAAAGTGCGGGCGACGCACGCTTTGATGTCCGCGCGTCGCCCAGAAGCCTGGGAGGCTTAGTCTTCTGGCTGTCCGACGAGGGCGGCGCTCAGGCCGACCTCAGGCGTCTGGTCCGAAAAGATCGATGCGAACCATCCGGGATTGCTGACGAGCGCCGGCTTGAAGGCGTTGCAACCGGCCTTCATTTCGTCCCACGTGCCCTCATCGCAGAGCTTCACCGTCTCGCTGGTCACGACGGGAAGCGGAAGGATGGTGAGCTTGGGAACGTCCTTGCCTTCGAGTGCCTCGACCGCAAGCTTCAGTGCCAGCGCACCGGAATAGGGCGGCGAAGCGTACGAGATGCGCGGCGCGCCCAGCGGCGCATAGGGCGACGAGGCCCCTTCCACTTCGGTGCCTTCTGGCAGCATCTGGATGCGACCGCCATTGGCGCCCTCGCCAGCGCAGGGCAGAAGGTCGGCGGGCGTCTTGCCGGCTTCGAGCTGCATGGCGTTTGCAGTGAAGCAGCCAACCTGCATCCACAGACCGTCCACATCGTCCCACGTGCGTGTCGCAAGAATCTTGGAGAGTTCGGTACGCGCAACAGCCTGGCTCCACATGCCGACGGCCTCGCCGACGATGTTGATGTCAGGGTGCTTAGCGAAAACTTCCTTAGCAGCCTTGGTGCGCTGATCGTCCACCGAAGTCCCCGGAACGCCGGTGATAGCGATGATGTCGCCCTTGCCGCCGAGCTTGTCGACGAGCCACTCCGCGGTGACGCGGCCGGCCTCTTCCTGGTCGATGTGAATGTTGTAGGCACAGGGTTCGGTGATCTCAGCGTCGTAGGCGAAGACTTTGACGCCCTTGTCGCAAGCATTCTTGACGACCTGGTTGAGCGCGGTCGGCGAGATCGGGAAGATCACGATCGCCTGCGCGCCGGCCTGCACCATCGCATTGATCTGCTGGATCTGGCGCTGGGCGTTCGGACCGGCGACCTGCACCTGCAGATCGACCTTGTCGGCCATACTCTTGTGCGCGGCCATGGCCTTGACCATGTTGGCCGCCTCGGCCTGCCAGTCATTGCCGATGAAGCTCATGCTCAGATAGATCTTGTACTTCTCCGCCGCCTGCGCCGCCGTGCTCGCGCACAGTGATCCCGCAGCCATTCCGGCCAGCAGCGCAAGCCGCAATGCTTTCGAACCAAATGCCATTTTAGACTCCTCCCTGGAACTGATTGTCGGACATGTAGGCCTGCTTCCCAAAGCGACCTTGCCATCCGATGCGAAGCACCGTAGCATCATTTGATCTAAGATCAATGATAAATTGGAAGTCGATTTTCGATGCTCCTTGACGCTTGCCGACGAAGGCTGCATGCAATTCTCCCGGTCCCCCGAGAGGTCCAGTTTTGATATCGGCTGCATTGAAGAATAAGGCGGGCATTGTCCCGCTGACGCGAGAGACGCTTCAGGACCAGGTGTTCCGGCGCGTCACCGAACTGATCCTCGACGGCAGCATCGTGCCAGGACAGATGGTAACTGTTCAGAGCCTTGCCGATGCATTCGGGGTCAGCCCGATGCCGGTCCGCGAGGCGCTGCGGCGGCTGTCTGCGGCCGACGCACTGACCGTCGTGTCCGGACGCTCGATCGGCATTCCGGCGCTCAGCCGGGCACGGCTGTCGGACCTCAGGAACGTCAGGTTCGAGGTCGAGGCGATCGCCGGAGGCTGGGCGGCCAAACGCTGCAACGATGCGCTGCGCGCGAGCCTTCGCCAGTTGCTGGAGGCGCTCGACGGTGCCAACGCGGCAGGCGACGTGAAGGCCTACCTGCGCGCCAACTACGCATTTCACTTCACGATCTATCGCGCTTCCGAGTCGGAAAACCTGCTCAGGATCATTGAGAACCTGTGGCTCCAGATCAGCCCCTATTTCAACATGCTACACGATTCCGGAAACTACTCGACCGCGAACAAGCATCATCGTGAGATGTTCATCGCAATCAGTGAAGGTGATGTGGAATTGGTCCAGAAAGCAATCCGCTCCGATATCGACGGGGCCTTTCATGTCTTGATGGGCGTGCTCGACTAACTTTTGTCCAGTTCCAAGCGGTCTGATGGCGCCCGCCGCAAGTGCTGCGTCGCCGATTGGCAACGATCCTGGACCGATGGGCTTTGTCAGAAAGATCGAGCTTGAGGCGGGCAGATCAGTCGCTTAGTTTCTCGGGAGGCAGTGTCAGGGCAAAATGGCACTGTCATGTGGATACGCACTGTGCCCAGCCAGCGAGCGAACGGAACTCTCAGGTGGGAAGCCACGAAAGGCTCTTCGCCAGGTTCAAG
>JBKJRE010000130.1:0-3161 GCA_046594775.1 Rhizobiaceae bacterium
TCGACAGGTTCTCGGCAATGTCATAGGCTGAAGCCGGGCGTTCGTGCCGCGCCAGTTCCTCGAACACATCGGACCGCATGCCAGTCCATTGCTCGCCGGCACCGGTCAGCGCGGTGCGGGCTGCTTCGACCAGCGTTTCGCCGGCATGTTCGCTGTGTTTATGGTGATGTTGGGCCATGGCCGGACATATAGTGCTACCGCCGGAAAATTGCCAACCCGGATGATAGGAGCCGAAAAACGGCGCGCTCAGTTGCGAGTGAAGGTGGCGCTGTATTTTGCCGGATACATCGTTTTCAGGGCGCGAACCTTGGGCATGTCCCACCGTAGGATATACGGATGGCGAGGATTGTCGGCGAGGAAATCCTGATGAGACGCCTCTGCCTTGTAGAATTTCTTGTAGTTTTCCAGCCCTGTGACAATCGGCTTGTCCCATTTCCCGGATTTCTTCATCTGCGCCAGATAAGCGGCGGCAACTTCGCGCTGCTCCTTGCTCATTGGCACCAAAGCGGCGCGGTACTGCGAGCCAACGTCCGGCCCCTGTCGGTTGCGCAGGGTCGGGTCAGCTACCACCGAAAAGAAGATCCGAAGTAGTTCGTCATAGCGTACCACCGCCGGGTCATAGACCACGCGGACTGCTTCGGCATGTTGCGTCACGCCGGTTCCAATCTGAGAGTAGGTTGCGGTTGCGGCATTGCCACCGTGATAGCCAGCGACCGCGCTCTTCACGCCCTTCACATGGCTGAATACGCCCTCGACGCCCCAGAAGCATCCTCCTGCAAAGATCGCAGCTTTCAGGCCGGCGCCTTCCTTGGCAACGCGTGAAGCGGCGGGCGCGGCGACAACTTCCTCGGCAGCAATCGCGGATTGATTGCAGCCGGAAATCGCGAGGCCAATTGCGGCCAGAAGCGGAAATGCCCGGTTCAACCCAGCACCTCGGCCACTGCGTCAGGCACCGCGTTCAGCCACATATCCGGGGCCAATTGGAAACTGACCGCCAGTGCGCCCAGCAAAAAGCCGATGGCAAAATTGCGAGCGAGGTCTGAAGTTAACAGGGACATGGCGGTTCTTTTCCAAATGATTACAGTTCGTATTCGGGCTCCAAGTATCGGGCGCCTACTTACACTTCGCTGAATTGACCTGAAAGGTTTCAGCAAGCGGGACGAACTGCATCATTTTAACGATGAAGCGATGCCTGCAGATCAATGCCGGAAATGACGCATCCCGGTGAAGACCATGGCCAATGCTGCTTCATCCGCGGCGTCAATCACTTCCTGATCGCGCATCGACCCGCCCGGCTGGATCACCGCCGTAGCGCCAGCTTCTGCCGCAGCCAGAAGCCCGTCAGCAAAGGGGAAAAACGCGTCCGACGCCACAGCGCTGCCCACAGTGCGCGGCTGGTCCCAGCCATAAGTTTGGGCGGCTTCGGCAGCTTTCATCGCCGCGATCCGTGAACTGTCCCGGCGGTTCATCTGCCCTGCACCGATCCCGGCGGTCGCGCCTTCCCTGGCATAGACGATCGCGTTGGATTTAACGTGGCGCGCAACCGTCCAGGCGAACAGGCAGTCCTTCAATTCCTGATCGGTTGGCGCACGTTTGGTGACCACTTTGAGGTCACTTTCCGAAATCGCGCCATTGTCACGGTCCTGCACCAGAATGCCGCCAGCGATGATCGCCAGCGTCTGGCCCGGGCGGCGCGGATCGGGCAGGCTGTCAACAAGCAGCAAACGCAGGTTCTTCTTCCTGGCGAAGATTTCGCGCGCTGCCGCGTCGGCACCGGGCGCAACCACGACTTCGGTGAAGATCTGGCAGATCGCCTCGGCAGTCGGCCCGTCGAGCGGCACGTTGGTGGCGACAATTCCGCCGAATGCTGAGACCGAATCGCATTCGAGCGCGGCCTGCCACGCCTCGAGCAATGTCGCGGCCTGCGCCACGCCGCACGGGTTGGCGTGCTTGACGATGACGATTGCGGGCGCGCCGCCCTTGAACTCGGCGGCGAGTTCCAGCGCCGCGTCGGCATCGGCATAATTGTTATAGGACAGTGCCTTGCCCTGGACCTGCTGGCCCTGCGCGATGCCCTTGCCGTGCGGTCCGACCGGCACGTAGAGCGCAGCGCGCTGATGCGGGTTTTCGCCGTAGCGCAGTTCTTCGACGCGGCGTCCAGTGATCGCCAGCATTTCGGGAAACAGCTGCTGCTGGTCGGCAAAGGCGAACCACTGGCTGATCATCGAATCATAGGCAGCGGTCGCGGCAAAGGCCCGCGCGGCGAGCAGTTTGCGGAACGCCAGCCGGGTCGCGCCGCCGGTCTCTTCCAGCTCGGCAAGCACCGCGGGATAGTCGGCCGGATCGGTGACGATCGTCACGAAGGCATGGTTCTTGGCCGCCGAGCGGACCATCGAGGGTCCACCAATATCAATATTCTCGATGATCGTGTCGCGGTCCGCGCCCTTGGCAACTGTCGCTTCGAACGGATAGAGATTGACCGCCACCAGATCGATCGCACCAATCGCGTGGGCTTCCATCGCGGCGGCATGCTCCGGATTGTCACGCACCGCCAGCAGCGCGCCGTGGACCATCGGGTGAAGCGTCTTGACTCGTCCGTCCATCATCTCGGGAAAGCCGGTAAGCTCGGCCACATCGCGCACCGTCAGCCCGGCATTGCGCAACGCCCCGGCGGTCCCGCCGGTCGAAACCAGCTCGACCCCGCGCGCGGCAAGCGCCCGGCCCAGCTCGACCAGACCAGCCTTGTCGGACACCGAAAGCAGCGCCCGGCGGATTGGTACTTCGCTCACGTGAATTCTACCCCATCTTCTTAAGCAGCCAGGCGAAATTGCCCCCGCCGCGGGAGACCAGCCCTTGCAGCACCAGCTGCTGGATCGGCTGCGGGCGGCCCTGCCCGTCGGCCCAGATGCTCTCTTCAACAGTCACTTCGCCGCCAGTGCGGAACTGCCAGTAGCTGCCGTCGGGCAGTGCCAGCCCGGCCCCCTGCTTGTCCTCGGATAGTCCGACGTCGATCCCGGGTCCGAGGTGGAAGCGGATTGCGAACGAAACCTTGCCGCGCTTGCCCTTACTGCCGCTCGGCACCAGCAGGTCCTCGCCGCGCAGCTCGGTGCCGTCGTCGCGCAGAATCAGGATGCGGCGGTGCGTGAGGCCATAGCGCGAGG
>JBKJRE010000160.1:0-2736 GCA_046594775.1 Rhizobiaceae bacterium
GCCCACCCTGGCGGGCTGGCCGTTACGGTGGCCCTGAACATCCGTATGGCGGACGCTTACACACAGAATTATAGACAGATGTTCGGCGTACCCGCCAATCGCGATCTGCCAGTCGCGGCTCTACTGGTTCACGAGTACCCGAAAGTCTGGTTGTACCAATGGCAGAACGACGGCTCCTGGCTGGAAGAGCCGCGTACGGTGTATGACGACACGTGGCATGCTCACTGCATTTATGTGACCGCCGAACTGATGCATCGCCGGTTCGATTCACGCATCGTGATGGCGATGGCTGCCGCTCATCAGCTGTCCGCACTGGAAGCCTCGATGGACGGTCGCAACGTGGTTGCCAAGTGGCGAGGCCTGGAGCGCGTGGCACACTTCATCAAGGCAGCAGCGATTATGGCTCAGGTCGATCCGGTCGATTACGGGCTGCTTGAAAGTCATCAGGGCGAACTTGTGCTTGCGCCGCAGCCCGCGGAGCAGTGGGTAACACATCTGGCAGACATGAACTGGCCCTACGCCATGGGCGGTGCGCACCTCTCAACGTATCCAATGCTGAAGCAGATCGCCGCAGATGACCTTGGTTTCAGCGATGCCGACCTCGAGGGCCGTCCGTTCAACCAGCTGAAGAACTACGTGTGGTCTCAGCTCGGGCAGATCGCACTCTACGAGGTTCTGGTTCGCGAAGGCTTCGACGCCGCCCGCCGCACTGTCAATCGATTGGTTGCCCAATGATTGAAGTCGGAGAAGCGGCGCATCTTGGTGTCGCCGTCAGCCCGGAAGAAGCACTTTCGGTCGGCCGGGATGTCTATTTCGGACACGGCAAGATCGAGATCCTGCCCAAAGTACTCGTGCGCGGTCTGCGTGACATGTCTGTTTCCTACACGCCTGGAGTTGGGCATGTAGTGCGCCACCTTTTGGCAAACCCAGATGAGATCCACCAGCAGACCGCGAAGGACAATCTGATCGCACTGGTAACTGACGGAACGGCAGTGCTGGGGTTCGGAAATGTTGGCCCACATGCCGGGATGCCTGTGATGGAAGGCAAGGCCACCATGTTCAAGATGCTGGCTGGCATAGACTGCATGCCGCTTTGCCTGACAGCGAGGGGGCCAAGTCATCTCATCGACATCATCAGCGCGTTGGAGCCGAGCTTTGGCGGGTTTAATATCGAGGATATCGCAGCACCGGGCTGTTTTGAACTCATGCGCGGTCTCGAGGCCAATCTCAGTGTTCCGTCTCTCCACGACGACCAGTTCGGAACTGCCACTGTGATCTCTGCGGCGTTTTTGAATGCGCTTTCGGTGCTGGGAAAGCGGCCCGACAACGTGAGTGTGGTAGTCAACGGAGTTGGCGCTGCAGGGTCAGCGACCATATCGATGCTGCAGGCGCTTGGCGTTGGCGAAATCATCGCTGTTGACCGCGTCGGTATACTTCGGGCCGGCGACGAACTGGAGCACCCCCACTGGCGTGAGATCGCGGCGCGAACCAATCCGCGGCGTCTCTCGGGCGGGCTTGCCGAGGCTATGCGGGGTTCGGACGTGTTCATCGGCGTGTCTGTGGCCGGGCAAGTCAAGGCGGACATGGTGCGGTCGATGAACCGTGACGCAATCGTCTTCGGGCTGGCCAACCCGGAGCCGGAGATACTTCCAAGTGAAGCGCTCGCCGCCGGTGCGGCCATTGTGGCCAGCGGCAGGTTTGACTTTCCCAACCAGTGCAACAATGTGTTGGCCTTTCCGGGTTTGATGCGTGGCGCGTTGGATAGTCGTGCTCGGCGGGTGAGCATCGACATGTGTCTTGCCGCAGCGCGTGCAATCGCGGCAACCGTTCCCGAAAAGGATCTATCGCGAGAACGGATACTACCGTCACCACTCGATATTGACGTGCATGCCAATGTTGCCGAAGCGGTCGCCATGCAAGCCGCTGCGGAGGGCCTAGCAAGAGTGAGCGTTGTCGCCGGAGCGACCGCATCCAATGCGCGCCATCTGCGCCAACTCGTTGCAATGCGTCAGAGGGAACTGGCTTCGATCGTTGCCGCCGGAGTGCCGGAGTTCGGATTATCCGCGTAATAGTTAGGTAACGATGTGACTGAATTAGATGGGATCCCTCTCTGGCGGCTTGCGGAGCTGGAGACAGAGCAACATCGGTTGCGTCGAGCGAAATTATCAAGTGACAGGTAGCCACCCGCTGCGCAAGAGCTCAAGCCATATACCGAGGAGATCCATACTGTGGAAAACGATGCGCCTGCCGCTGGCCCGCCGTGGATACAGCCGACCATTCAGCAAAAGATAAAGTGGCGTGACGGGGACGTGGTGATTTCGGTCCCAGCCAAGAGCGGCACGACGTGGACAATGAATATTGTCTATCAGCTGATCACCGGCGGCACGTCAGATTTCAGGGACATCTACGAAGAGGTGCCGTGGATCGAGTTTGTGAGCCATCCCGGGCAATCGCATCAGGAGATAATCGACCGCGTAGATGCGATGCCCGAGTCCCGCCGCCGCGCCTTCAAGACACATTCGGCACCGCCAGATGTGCCTTTCGTCAAGGCCGGGACGGAAAAGGATGTCAAATACGTTGTTGTGTTTCGCAACCCCGAAGAGGTGTCAACGGCGGAGTAAAATCCGGCCAATGGGCGGAGCAAAACCAGGCCACTTATGGCGCGTGCATGAGACCGCCGGGAGGGCGTAGCCCGAGCGGGGTTTCATGCACGCGTGGCGATCGTTTGAGGGGTCT
>JBKJRE010000529.1:0-3417 GCA_046594775.1 Rhizobiaceae bacterium
CCGACAGGCGGGATGGCGACGCAGACGCCGACCGCGAAAATCTCCGGAAAGGTGGGATTGCGCTGATGCTTGTCGACCAGGATGAAGCCGCGCGGATTGGTCAGTCCCTCAATGCCATGCACGGCGGCAACGCCACGGAAGGCCGGCAGCATCATCGAATAGACCTGCGGAATGTCATGGGTCTTCATGACCGAGCCGTCTTCGGCGATTTCGGAAACCAGCATGCGGTCGGGTTCGACTGCGTCGACGCGGGCATTGCAGATCCATTTGATGTGGTGCTGGCGCAACTCGGACTCGAGCAGGCCCCTGGTGTCGCCCACCCCGTCCAGGCCGAGATGGCCGACATAGGGCCCGGAGCTGACGAAGGTCATGGGCACCTTGTCCCTGACCTTGGCATCGCGCAGCGCCTTGTCGAGGATGAAGGCGAATTCGTAGGCAGGACCGAAGCAGGACGCGCCCTGAACCGCGCCGATGACCACGGGGCCGGGCCGGGCGACCAGCGCATCGTAGGCATGTCTGGCCTTCAGGGCATGATCGATATGGCAGACCGACTGGGTGTTGTGGTCGGGGCCGAGACCCTTGATCTCATCAAAGGCAAGCTCGGGGCCGGTGGCGATGACAAGGTAGTCGTAGTCGATGCCGGCGCCATCGTTGAGCTCGACGCGATGCTTGTCGGGGACGACCCGTCTGGCGCCCTGCGCGTGCAACGCAATGCCGCGTCTAGCAAAGGTTTTCGCCAGGTCGACCTCGATGGACTCCCTGTCGCGCCAGCCGACGGCAACCCAGGGGTTGGAGGGAACGAAGGAGTAGCGGTCGCCATTGTTGATGACCGCAACCTGATGCTGCTTGCCGAGCTTGTCGCGCATTTCATACGCCATGATGGCGCCGCCCAGCCCGGCACCGAGAATTACGACAGTAGCCATTTCTTCCTCCTTCGAGGGGCCAGCCATCCAGGGTGGCCGCGGGTTCAAGAAAACATTCTAGGCCATTGCGGGCCGGGTCGGCTTGATGTGGGTCAAGATGACCGCAGTGGGTGATGCGAGGGCGGGCTTCTTGACAAAATGCATCAGATGCATGACTATAATTAGTAAATCAGTATATGACAATATACGAATATGCGAAAAATGAAACCTGCCGAGATGGCGCCGATGGCGCGCGAGGCGTCCGAATTGCTGGACGCGATGGCCAATGAAAAGCGGCTGATGATCCTGTGTCTGCTGCTCGACGGGGAACTGTCGGTGAACGATCTTGCCGAACGCGTGGGCATGAGCCAGTCGGCGCTGTCGCAGCAACTCGCCAAGCTCCGGGCGTTGAAGCTGGTCGACACGCGGCGGGAAGCGCAGCAGATTTACTACCGACTGGCGTCAGCCAATGTGGAACGTGTGCTTGAAACGCTCTATGGCATCTATTGCACATGAGAGCGTAAGCGCACAGACCGGAGAAGATGACCAGCTACAACGACTTCAAGCTCGCAGTCGCGCCCATGATGGACTGGACGGACCGGCACTGCCGGTTCTTCCATCGCCAGCTGACGCGGCGCGCGCTGCTCTATACCGAGATGGTGGTGGCCGATGCCGTGATCCACGGCGTGCGCGACAGGCTGCTTGGCTTCAATGCAGAGGAGCAGCCGCTGGCGCTGCAGATCGGCGGCTCCGACCCGGCCAAGCTCGCCGAAGCGGCGCGGATCGGCGAGGCTTGCGGTTATGGCGAGATCAATCTCAACGTCGGCTGCCCGTCCGACCGGGTGCAGTCGGGCACGTTCGGCGCCTGCCTGATGAGGACGCCGGCGCTGGTGGCCGAGGGCGTTGCCGCGATGAAGGCCGCCGTCAACATTCCCGTCACGGTGAAGTGCCGCATCGGCGTCGATGATCAGGACCCGGAGACGGCGCTCGACGCGCTTGCCGCCGGGGTCTTCGATGCAGGCGCGGATGCGCTGTGGGTGCATGCCCGGAAGGCCTGGCTGGAAGGGCTTTCGCCAAAGGAAAACCGCGAGATCCCGCCGCTCGACTATGAGCGCGTCTATCGCCTGAAGCAGAAATATCCCGATCGCTTCATCGGCATCAATGGCGGGATTTTGAGCCTCGACGCGGTTTTGGAACATCTTGGACAGGTTGATGGAGCGATGCTCGGGCGCGCCGCCTATCACACGCCGGGAATTCTGGTCGAGGCCGACGCCCGCATCTTTGGGGTCGAGCAGAAGCCGTTCGATGCGGCGGCGCTGGTCGAGACGATGGCCGACTATGGCACGCGCCATATCGCCAACGGCGGACGCCTCGGGCACGTGACCCGCCATATGGTCGGATTGTTCCATGGACTTCCCGGGGCGCGCCGCTATAGACAAATCCTTTCCACGGACGCGTCGCGGCCGGGCGCCGGCGCTGAAGTCCTGCGCCGGGCCTTCGCTGCGGTCGAGCCGCAGTCCGGGAGCGCGGCCGCCTGACCGGCGACTCGCCTCTGCAATTTCAGGAACGGTGTTGATGCCTGTCGACATGGGATGGAACGAGATCGCGAGCTTCGCGGCGGCAATAATCGCTTCCGGGGTGGTGTCGGGACTGCTGGCCGGGATATTCGGCATTGGCGGCGGCGCGGTGCTGGTGCCGGTCTTTTATCAAGTCTTCGGCCTGCTGGCGATTGACGACAGCGTGCGCATGCATCTGGCCGTCGGCTCCTCGCTCGGCATCATCGTGCCGACCTCGATCCGCTCCTTCATGGCGCACCGGGCGCGCGGCGCCGTCGACATGTCGCTGCTGAAGAAATTCCTGGCGCCCGTGCCGCTGGGGGTGGTGCTGGCCTCGCTGGTGGCGGCGTCGATTTCCAGCCAGGGCCTGCGCATCATCTTCGCGGTGCTGGCGCTGGCGTTCGGGTTCCGGCTGTTGTTCAACCGCGAAGGCTGGCGGCTGGGTACGGAGATACCGCAGAACCCGTGGCGCCCCATCGTTGGTGTCCTGATCGGGTTCTTTTCGACGTTGATGGGGATCGGTGGCGGGATCATGAACAACACCTTCATGACGCTCTACGGCCGACCTATGCATCAGGCGGTGGCGACGTCGGCGGGCGTCGGCGTGATGATCGCGATACCGGGCACCATCGGCTACATCTGGGCGGGCTGGGGAAATCCGCTGCTGCCGTTTGGCTCGACTGGCTATGTCAACTGGATCGCGGTGGCGCTCGTGATCCCGGTGACGCTGATCGTGGCGCCCTATGGGGTCAGGATCGCGCACTGGCTGTCGAAGCGGCATCTTGAGATCGGCTTCGGCGTGTTCTGCCTGATCGTCTCGGCGCGCTTCTTCGCCAGCCTGGCGGGCTGATCAGTCGCGCAGGATCAGCCGGTCGCCGCGTACGTCGAAGCCGGACAGCGTGCCGATGAAATTCATGCCGAGCAGGCTCTGGTCGAGACGCCCCGATTCGGCGACCAAT
>JBKJRE010000072.1:0-4589 GCA_046594775.1 Rhizobiaceae bacterium
CCGATATGCCCGAAGTCATGGCCCAGGTCGCGCGCGGCACGTCCATCCCCATCGCCACCGGCGAGCGGCTGACCACCAAATGGGAATTCGCCCGCGTCATCGAAATGCGCGCCGCCACCATCCTGCAGCCCGATCTCGGCCGCTCAGGCGGTATCCTGGAAACCAAGAAGATCGCGGCGATGGCCGAGGCCTACCACATCCAGATCGCGCCTCACTGCTATTGCGGACCGATCGTGGGCGCCGCCAACATCCAGCTTGCGGTGACGCTGCCCAACTTCCTGATCCTCGAATCGTTGAAACACTGGGACGGATTTCACGCCAGGCTGTTGAAGAAGAAGATCGAGTGGCAGGACGGCGACGTCGTCCCGTCAGAAGAGCCCGGCCTGGGCGTCGAACTCGACGAAGCAGTCTGCGAGGCTCATCCCTACACCGGCAAGGACCTGCATCTGCAGATGATGCAGACGCCGTTGATGCCATGACCGGCGCCCCCGCCTTCGGAGAGACAATGACCGCGCCTCGATCCTACGCATTCATCGGCCTTGGCCATCTCGGCGGCCACCTCGCCGCCAGCCTGCTGCGCAACGGCTTTGCGGTCACCGTCGTCGATCGCGACCCGGCCGCCGTGGCCGGACTCGTCGCACTTGGCGCAACAGCGGCGTCGACCCCGGCCGAGGCCGCGCGCGCCGCCGGCAACGCCATTACCTGCATGCCTTCGCCGAAGGTCAGCGAGGCGGTGCTGGCCGGCCCCGACGGCCTGCTGGAGGGGCTTCCTGCCGGCGGAACCTGGATCGAGATGTCCACCAATGGCCGCGACGAGATCGTCCGGCTCGCCGCGATCGCCTCCGCCAAGGATATAAAGACACTGGAATGCCCGGTCACCGGTGGCGTGCATCTGGCGGCAGCCGGCAAGATCACCGCGCTGGTTGGCGGCGACGCCGCACTCTACGAACGGCATCGTCCCGCCATTGAGGCGATGTGCGCAAAGTCCTTCCTGATGGGGCCCGTCGGATCGGCGGCGGTGATCAAGGTCATCACCAACATGCTTGCTTTCATCCACCTTGTCGCCGCCGGCGAGGCGCTGATGCTGGCAAGGCAGGGCGGCCTCGATCTCGCCCAATCCTTCCACGCCATCGCCGCCTCGTCGGGCACCAGCTTCGTGCACGAGACCGAGAGCCAGCTTGTGCTTAACGGTTCCTATGATATCGGCTTCACCATGGACCTGGTACTGAAGGACCTCGGTTTCGCCAAGGCGATGGGTGAGAAGTTCGGTGCGCCTCTCGAAATCGCCAGCCACGTCCAGGAGATTTTTGAGCGCGGCAAGGCAGCCTATGGCGGCGACGCATGGTCGACCCAGATCGTCAAGCTGCTTGAGGACAAGGTCGGCGTCGACTTGCGCGCGCCAGGCTTTCCGGCCAAGCTCGAACTCTGATTGGCGAAACGAAATCGTTTCAAGTCAAGGGGATAGGAAGCCTGTTGGATTCAAGAGTTCAGCCACTAGAATCAATGTCTCAAGCCTCGCCTGTCACCACCTGAGAATCAGAGCCTTCGGCAGGATCTCGAAGGCCGCAGGTATCCGTCCCGGCGATTCTCCGTCAATATCGACCAGCGCGCAGTTGCTCGCGAGATCGGCCAGCGGCTCCACCAGCACTTTTCGGCCACGCAGGATGGTTATCGCCTTGTGGTCGCGGTGGTTGCCGCCATAGAGCAGCCTGAGGTCGAGGATCAGCTTCAGCTTGTTGGCGGCGCGCAGGATGACGATGTCGAACAGCCCGTCGTCGATCTCGGCATCGGGGGCAATCATCATGCCGCCGCCGAAATACTTGCCATTCGCCACGGCCACCAGCGCAATCCGTGCCTCGATGGGTGTACCGTCGTCGATGGTTATGCGTACGTCTTGAAACCTGTAGCGCAGGAACTCGATAACGGTACGCCACAGGAAGACCGTCTTGCCGGACATTCGGCCCTTGCGCTTGTCGGCGTTAACGGCGCGATCGGTGGCGCCCGACATGCCGAGCCCTGCAATATTGATGAAGTGACGCCTCGCCAGTTCGCCATTGTCATCCACGTAGAGCACACGCCCGGCGTCAACCCGCACGCCTTGGGATCTTGCCATTCGCTTGACCACGGTTTCAGGATCGCTTTCGAGACCGAGACTACGGGCCAGGTCGATGCCCGTGCCGCAGGGCAGCAGGCCAAGTTCGACATCTGCGCCGCCTGCAGCGGTGCTTTTCAGCAAACCGTCGGCTGCCTCGCTCGCCGTGCCGTCGCCCCCCGCGGCAATCACCAGATTCTTGCCTGACCCGGCAAACTCCAGCGCCAGTCTGGCAGCGTCGCCTGCCGCTTGGGTCTCGCACGTTTCGACGTCGCCGAAATGATGGCTCAGAATGGCGGAGACTTCGGGCCAGCTTCGCTTGAGCCTGCCGCCTCCCGCGACCGGATTGAGGATTACGCCGACCTTCATCTAGAGTCCTGACCCCAGCCACCTGGCCGGCATCGACCGCCATTCGGCGCCAGGCCGCGCATTACCATTCGTCATGCATGTCTCCCCGGCTCCGCGGAGGCAGACGCAACATCGGCCTCGAAGGCAAAGACGCCGCTACGTTGCGAGGGCTTGGCAGCCGATCCGAAATCGGGAACCTCATATTCGGCGACAAGACGAAGGTGCTCCAGCGGAAGGAAGGCCCGTCCCGGGTCGCCGACCCGCACGTCGATGCCTGCCAACCGGCAACGCGCCAGAAACCCTGTGACCCGATCGGCCAGGTGTGCGTCATAAAAGAGATCGCCCGCGGCCACCAGGTCGACTGAGGGCGGCGGGCCGTCCAGCAGATCATGCTCCGCGACCTCGATCTCTACACCGTTCAGGGTGGCGTTGAGACCCAGAGCGGCCAGGGCGTTGGGATCGACCTCGGATGCCGTCACGGCGCGCGCACCGGCGAGCATCGCGGCTATGCCGACAATGCCGCAACCGGCGCCCAGGTCGAGAATCCGCCGGTCGCGAACCGTCTCGCGACTGTCGATAAAATGCCGCGCGAGAACCGCACCACCGGCCCAGTGATAGGCCCAGTATGGCGGCGCGCCGGCCTCCGCCAACCGCGCCAGGCCGCTGGCCGGGTGCGCTCCGTAGAGCCGGATTTCCGGAACGAGCGGCGCAGGCGCAATGCGCATGTTCCGCTTGACGAAGCGATCGCGATTCGCCCGACTGATGGTAGGTGCTATCCGGCTCAATAAAACTTCCTTCAGATCTCGCCTCCGAGGACGCCGGAGACTGAATAGCAACGGTTCCGGCATCGCAACAGAAGGAACGCATCACCTCTGGATAGGTGGCGCGCCTGCGCCCTCCTGACACCCTCCTGTCAGCAGCCCGTTGTCACACCCGTGTCAGGAGCGATGCACCCTTCCCATTTGGCAGGTCTGAACCCATATTCATCCAATGGCAAAATCCCCCGGAAAAAATCGCGGCTTCGAAGAGGTGCCGCAGTCGGAATTGACCGGCGCGCCGCTATCGGGGTCAATCTCGGACTGGGCCGAGCAGATCGCCGCAGAGGCCGCCAGGCCGCAACCCAAAGCCAAAAAGGTACCCGGACGCTCTTCGGCCCCCACCAAAACCGCGCGCGGCACGTCGATGGGCGGCGCGGCCACGGCGAAGGAGCGAGCCGCGGCCGGCCTCAATCCCGTAGCCGGCATGGATATCTCGCTTGAGGATGCGGACTCGCTGTCCAACTCCGGCGTCACGGCTACCGTGGCCGCCCTGTCCGCTCTGATCGAATCAGGCAATCCACTGCACAAGAACGGCGAGATGTGGGTTCCCCACCGCCCTGCGCGGCCGGAAAAGTCGGAAGGCGGGCTGTCGATCAGGATGGTTTCGGATTTCGAGCCTGCCGGCGACCAGCCGACGGCCATCCGGGACTTGGTTTCCGGCGTGCGGGAAAACGACCGCACCCAGGTCCTGCTTGGCGTCACCGGCTCGGGCAAGACCTTCACCATGGCGCACATCATTGCCCAAACGCAGCGGCCGGCCCTGATCCTGGCCCCCAACAAGACCCTCGCCGCCCAGCTCTATTCCGAGTTCAAGAGCTTTTTCCCCGACAATGCGGTCGAATACTTTGTGTCCTATTACGATTATTATCAGCCGGAAGCCTACGTGCCGCGCACCGATACCTTCATCGAGAAGGAATCTTCGATAAACGAGCAGATCGACCGCATGCGTCATTCGGCGACGCGTTCGCTGCTGGAACGCGACGATGTCATTATCGTCGCCTCGGTCTCGTGCATCTACGGCATCGGCTCGGTCGAGACCTACACGGCCATGACCTTCACGGTCGAGATCGGCGACCGGCTGTCGCGCGACCAGCTGCTGGCCGACCTGGTGGCGCTGCACTACCGGCGCAACGACGGCAACTTTCACCGTGGCACCTTCCGCGCCCGGGGCGACACCATCGAATTATTCCCGGCGCATTTGGAGGATCGCGCCTGGCGCTTTTCACTGTTCGGGGACGAGATCGAGAGCATCACCGAGTTCGATCCGCTGACCGGCAACAAGTCAGATGATTTGAAACTGGTGAAGATCTACGCCAACTCGCATTACGTGA
>JBKJRE010000075.1:0-3724 GCA_046594775.1 Rhizobiaceae bacterium
GCAATGGGGCGACGAAGGCAAAGGCAAGATCGTAGACTGGCTCTCCGAGCGCGCTGACGTGGTGGTACGATTTCAGGGCGGCCACAATGCCGGACACACCCTCGTGGTGGACGGTAAAGTTTACAAATTGTCGCTCTTGCCGTCTGGCGTGGTTCGGTCCGGCAAGCTGTCGATCATCGGCAATGGTGTGGTGTTCGATCCGCACGCCTTCGTCGCCGAAGTGGCCAAACTCCGCGGTCAGGGCGTGGAAGTAACACCTGAGCGCCTGAAAATAGCCGAAAACACCGCGCTTATCCTGTCGCTGCATGGGGAACTGGACCGGATGCGGGAAGCAAACGCGGCCAAGGGAACGAAGATCGGGACGACCGGGCGCGGTATCGGACCCGCTTACGAAGACAAGGTCGGGCGTCGTGCTATCCGCGTCATGGATCTTGCCGACGCAACCACCCTGCCGGCCAAGATCGATCGCCTGCTGGCGCATCACAACCCTTTGCGGCGCGGCATGGGCGAGGCGGAAGTATCGCCCGATGCCTTGCTCGAGGAGCTGACATCCGTCGCCAGCGATGTGCTTCCCTACATGGACCGTGTCTGGAAAATCCTCGACGACCGGCGGCGCGCCGGCCAGCGGATCCTGTTCGAGGGCGCGCAGGGCACCCTTCTCGACATCGACCACGGGACCTATCCTTTCGTAACCTCTTCAAACACTGTAGCAGGACAGGCCTCTTCCGGTTCAGGTGTCGGACCTGGCGCGATCGGTTATGTTCTCGGCATAACGAAGGCCTACACAACCAGGGTCGGTGAGGGTCCTTTCCCGACAGAGCAGGACAATGAGGTAGGCGAGTTTCTTGGCACGAAGGGCCATGAGTTCGGCACGGTGACCGGCCGCAAGAGACGTTGCGGCTGGTTCGACGCGGTTCTGGTGCGACAGGCGGTTGCGGTCAACGGCATCAAGGGTATAGCCCTGACGAAACTCGATGTGCTTGATGGCCTTGACGAAATAAGGATCTGCACGGGATACCGCCTGGATGGCGAAGTCATCGACTATCTTCCAGCCAGCTCGGCGTCGCAGGCCAGGGTCGAGCCGATCTACAAGAGTCTCAAGGGCTGGCAAGGCACGACAGCCGGCGCGCGCAGCTGGAACGACCTGCCGGCGCAGGCTGTTAAATATGTGCGTTACATAGAAGAGCTTATCGGCGCGCCCGTCGCGCTGCTTTCCACCAGTCCCGAACGTGACGACACAATACTTGTGACTGATCCGTTTCAAGACTAGTTATTGGCCCTTCCGGCGGTATTGCGGTCTCAGGCGGAGGCGCAGGCCGGAAAAATTGATATAGGTCGGCAAAAGGCATGGCAGATTTCGTCGCGGTTTTGAAAAAGACGCTGGACGGGCTTGGAGAGGCCACCCCGGCGATGCGCGAGCGCGTCTATGAGAAGGCGCGTGCCACGATTGCGGCCAAACTCGCCGCGATCAACCCGCCGCCGCCTCCCTCCGTCGCCGAGCGCCAGAAGCGGACGCTTGAAGACGCTATTGCGGTCATTGAGCGGGAATACGCGGCCATCTCCGACCCTTTGTCCGAACTGGAGAATGTCTTTGCTTCGCTGAAGAATCCGCAACCGAAGGAGCTTCCGCAACCCGCGCCGAGGACGATGGCGAGGACAATGCCGGCTCCTCCCCCACCATCGCGCCCGTCAAATGGTGCGCAGAGACAGGCTCCGCCAACGCCAACTTCTGTCGCCCCGCAGCGCATGCAGCCGGTAGCACCGCCGCCTGAAACAATTGATCAGGACGATTTCGTGCCGCAACGTCAGGATGCGGTACGTACGCGCAGTTTCGGGCCCCTGCTTGTGGCGGCCCTGGTGCTCGCCGTTCTGGCGGGCGGCGGGTATGGCGTATGGCTGAACAGCGGCGCGTTTGGCGGTCTTTTTGGGCTGGGCGGTCAGCAGGCTACGGTTGCGCCGGCGCCAGCGCCGGAAGAAGCCGCGGCCCCGGACACGACTGAACCAGCCCCCGAAACATCTGTCGCCGTGCCTGGCGAGGCTCCAAAGTTCACTCAAAGGCTTGACCAGGAGGGTGGCGAGACGGATCCAGGACCGGCGAATGGCGGCGCGGGCCTCGGAGAGGGAACGTCGATATCGGCCCTGAATCAGGCGCCCGATGCAGCTGTGCCGACAATGGAGCAGCCTGGAGAGGCTGCAACACCCGGCGCGACCGCTGACTCCACTCCGGCGGCTCCACAAGATTCAGCGATCGCCGTCGGCCAGAAGGCGATTTTCTACGAGGAACGCACCGGCTCGTCCGAAGGATCGGCCGAACCCGGCTCTGTAGTCTGGTCGCTGGTCCAGGAGTCGCCGGGCGGCGATCTGCCACCCGAACCCGCCATACGCGCGGAGGCGGCAATTCCCGGCAAGGATCTGAAGTTGCGCATGACCATCAAGCGCAACGCGGACAAATCATTGCCCGCGAGCCATATCATCGAGATGATATTCCTTACGCCGGACGGTTTTGCAGGCGGCGGCATAGAGAACATCCTGCGCGTCGCAATGAAGGGTTCCGAGCAGGAGGCAGGAAATCCGCTCATCGGCATTCCGGCAAAGATCGCGGATGGCTTCTTCCTGGTGGCGCTGAACGATACCAAGGCTGAAATCGACGCCAACATGACCTTGCTGCGTCGCCAGAGCTGGATCGATGTGCCGATCGTCTACAAGTCCGGGCGGCGCGCCCTGTTCACCATGGAGAAGGGCATTCCTGGCGACAAGGTGTTCGACGAGGCTCTGAAGGCGTGGACAGCCGCCGGCGCCGGCTGACGCCGGGTCGGCGGCGATCATCGCCTTGAGGGTCAGTCTGTGTCGAGTTCCTCGCGCAGCATCTCCAGTTCGAGCCACTCCTCTTCCAATGCAGCCAGAGTCCCTCGTTCCTTGTCGAGCGCCGCGATGGTCTTTTGGAACGAAGCGGGGTTGCGCGCATAGAAATCCGGATCGGACAGATTGTTCTCAAGCGCCGAAATCGAGGCAGAGACGGAGGCCATCTTTCCGGGCAGATTATCCAGCGCGAATTTCTGCTTGAAGGACAGTTTCTTGCTGGCTGGTTTTGGCCCGGGACCGGGGGTTCGCATTGGCGCGCTTCCCGGCTGTGCCTTGGCAAGGGGCTTGCGGTCCTCAAGCTTCGTTCCGCCGCGCTGCGCCAGCATGTCGGAATAGCCGCCGGCATATTCGATCCATCGCCCGCCTTCATCGGGGGCAATGACGCTGGTCACCGTTCGGTCCAGAAAGTCGCGGTCGTGGCTCACCAGGATAACGGTCCCCGAAAAGCCCGATACCAGCTCCTGAAGAAGTTCAAGCGTCTCGATGTCAAGATCGTTGGTCGGCTCATCAAGCACCAGAAGATTGGCAGGGCGTGACAGAACGCGGGCGAGGATCAGCCTTGCACGTTCGCCGCCAGAAAGCTCGCGCACCGGGGTCCGCGCCTGCTCGGCCTTGAACAGAAAGTCCTTCATATAGGAGACGACATGGCGCTCCTCGCCATTGATCACCACCGTCTCGCCGCGGCCATCCGTCAAATATTGGGCAAGGGTGTCGCGTGGATCCACCGCCTCGCGCTTCTGGTCGAGCGCGGCGATCTCGAGGTTGGTGCCTAGCCGTACAGATCCCGAATCCGGCGCCATTTCACCCGTCAGCATTTTGAGCAGCGTCGTCTTGCCGGCGCCGTTGGGGCCGACCAGGCCGA
>JBKJRE010000212.1:0-6040 GCA_046594775.1 Rhizobiaceae bacterium
CCGCCGGCAGCCGCCATTCCCGGCTCAGTCGATAGACCATATCCATTGAGAGCGCCCGCTTGCGATTGAGGATTTCCGACGCGCGCGGCAATGATTTCAGTACGGCCCCAAGATCCATCTGGGTCAGACCCGAAACTGCCATATGAGCCTTGATCAATTCGATAGGGTCTTCCGCCTCAATGGGCCAGTGGGTGTTTTCGTAAGCTTCGACCAAGGTCACGAGCACGTCCAGTCTGTCGCCATTTTCACTGCCGATCTCCGCCCCCCAAAGGCGCTCGATCTCGCGCAGCGCCTGGCCGTGATCCTGATGATTGCGAATTGGACGAATGTCCACGACATGTCCTCCTAGAACAACGTGACGGTTGAAGCATCGATGCGGTCACACTCCGCATGCGTCCCGAGAAATTTGACGAACGCCATCTGCCGGCGGAAATCAAAGGCCACGATCAGCCGATAGTCGCCGCCGCCAATCTCGAAGCGGGCGCGTTCCAGACCAAGCACCTTGGCCTTCGAAAAAGAACCCAGAATGTCCTGCACCTGCTGCCAACTCGCCGCCTTCGCAATCTGATGCCAATGTATCAAGGACGCCTTGGCCTGCGGATGCTTCTCCCAGAATTCCACAAATGTGTGCTGAGCGATTATCCGCATTCGATCTCATTCCCAATATGGGAATATACGCCAACAAGGAGGGGATGGCAACAGATCTTCCCATAATGGGAATTGCTCAGTCTCGCTCGGGAAACAGCGCCCTCAGCCCTTCGGGCGAGGCTTGCGCCACGCCGCGCTCGGTGATGAGGCCGGTGATCAGCCGCGCCGGGGTGACGTCGAAGGCGGGGTTGGCGGACGGCGTGGCATCGGGCGAAATGCGCACCTGGGCGATATCGCCGGCGGCGGTCCTGCCCCAGACCAGCGAAACCTCGTCGCCGGAACGCTCCTCTATCGGGATCTCCGTCAGGCCGTCGTGGATGGTCCAGTCGATGGTCGGCGATGGCAGGCCGACATAGAAAGGCACGCCATTGTCATGCGCGGCGAGCGCCTTGAGATAGGTGCCGATCTTGTTGCAGACGTCGCCATTGGCGGTGGTTCGGTCGGTGCCGACGATGACCATGTCGACCGCGCCGCGCTGCATCAGGTGGCCGCCGGCATTGTCGACGATCAGCGTGTGCGGCACGCCGTGGCCGGCCATTTCCCAGGCGGTGAGCTGGGCGCCCTGATTGCGCGGCCGCGTCTCGTCGACATAGACATGCACCGGGATTCCGGCTTCGCTGGCGAGATAGATCGGCGCGGTGGCGGTGCCGTAATCGACGGTGGCGAGCCAGCCGGCGTTGCAATGGGTCAGTATGTTGACCGGCTCGCCCGGCTTCTTCGTCGCGGCGATCTTGCTGATGATCTCCAGCCCGTGCCGGCCGATGCCACGGTTGAGCTCGATGTCCTCGTCGGCGATCTGGCCGGCGCGGCGGTAGGCGGCAGCAGCGCGTTCTGCAAGCGGCAGCGGCGAGAGCACGCGGCGCATCTCGTCGAGCGCCCAGCGCAGATTGATAGCGGTGGGGCGGGTCTCATGCAGCTCTTCCCAGGTGCGGTCGAGCGCGGCGTCGGACGGATCGTCGCGCATCTGGATGGCGATGCCGTAGGCGGCGGTGACGCCGATCAGCGGCGCGCCGCGCACCCACATGTCGCGGATTGCGGTGGCAATGCCTTCGACGCTGTCGACCGTCTCGACGCGAAAATCATGCGGCAGCCAGCGCTGGTCGATGATGTCGACCGAATGCCCGTCGGCGTTGAGCCAGATGGTGCGGTAGTGGCGGTCTCCGACATTCAAGAGACAATTCCCTTTTCAAGCCGCCCGGCGAATGTATTGACCTCGTCAAGGCCGACGATGCGGTGGCGGTTGACCGCAATATGACGTCCGAATTTGAGCGCACGCGTCTCGCAGGCGGCGCGCAGATCCTCGTCGGCGATGGTCTCGAAATCGGCATTGTGGGCAAGGCCCAGAATGCGCCGATGGATTTCGACCCCGGCAAAGCCCAGCATGTCGGTCCAGATCGAATGCAGCACGGCGTCCAGCGCTTGTTCGGCTCCAAGAGCGTCGCCGCGGTCCTCGAAGAGGCGGCGATCATAAAGAATGCCGGTGCGCTCGGTGCGCCACAGATGCGAAAACTCGCTGCGAAACACCGACCATGTGTCGACGATCACGCCGAGCAGGTAGTCGCGCATCCCGGCCCGGTCGTCGCCCGCTTCGTGCCCGGCCTGCGAAAAATAGGCCATCCAGAAATTGGCAAGCAACATGCCGACGTCGAAGGCCATCGGTCCGTAGAAGGCAAATTCGGGATCGATGACCCGGGTCTCGGAGTCGGTCACCATGATCGAGCCGGAGTGCAGGTCGCCATGCACCAGCGTTTCGGCACTCGAGGTGAAAAGGTGCTTCAGCCGCTGCGCCTCGACCTTGAGGTCGCGGTCGGCGCGCAGTTCGGCGACAATGGCGTCGAGTTGCGGCGCGGTATGGCTGTTCAGCTCCGCCTCGTAATAGGGATCGGTGAAGACCAGGCTTTCGGTGATGTCGCAGAGCTCGGCATTGTCGGCGAACAGCGCCACATCCTCCTTGCGGGAACGCGCTTTCATGTGCAGGTCTGAGCCGCGAAACAGCGTGCGGGCGACAAAGCGACCGAGATCCTCCGCGATCCTCGGCAATTGGCGGCCTTCGATCAGCGCCTTGCGCAGAATAATATGGGGCGAGAGAAACTCCATGACGATCAGCGCCTGCGCCTCGTCGAAATGGTAGATTTCAGGCACCATGCCGGGGCAACGCGCATCCTGACGGATCAGAGCATGATACTCGAAGTAGGAGCGCCTGAGCGGCAGCGGCCAGCTCTCGCCGACAAGGCGCACATAGGGCAGCGCCTGCTTTACGATGGCCGCGCCCTTGTCGCCCTCGACAATGAATACGAGGTTGAGGTTGCCGTCGCCGACCTCACGGACCCGCCAGCCGGCCCGATCGGGACCGATCCGCGACGTCAGCGCGTGTGTGTCGCCGAGCCGTGCCGGCAGGGTCTCCGCAGTCAGCGCCTCGAACGCCGCAGCCCTTGTCATGAAAGCCTCCCGAAATCATCCACCCGCGCAAAGGATAACCGGCGATGATGGGCGAAACTAGGTAGCGTCCTGTCAATTGTCAATCGTATTGACAATTGATGGCATTGTTCATAGCGTCTGGCAGGGAGGGAGGAAAAATGTCGCAGAATGCCGTCTTCAGCATAAAGCAGCTGAGGAAATCCTTTGGCCCCAACCAGGTGCTTGACGGCGTCAGCCTGGAGCTGCATCCCGGCGAGGTGACAGTGCTGATGGGCGCCAATGGCGCCGGCAAATCGACGCTCGTCCGAATCGTAAGCGGCGTCTACGCCAGGGACGGCGGCACCATTTTGCTCGAGGGCAAGGATTTTGCGCCCGCGGCACCGGCCGACGCCATACGCGCCGGCGTGGTGACCGTGCATCAAAACATCAATGATGGCGTCGTGGTGGCGCTGGACGTGGCAACCAATCTGACGCTGGACCGCCTGAATGGCGCAGGCGCGAAACTCCTGTTCAATCCGCGCAGCATCCGCCGGCAGGCTCGCGAAGTCGCCGACCGGATGGAACTCGACGTCAGTCTCGACGCGCAGATCAGCGAGTTGTCGCTGGCCGACCGGCAGATGGTGGCGATCGCCCGCGCCATGGCGCATGAGCCGAAAGTGCTGATCCTCGACGAACCCACCTCGTCGCTGTCGAGCGCCGAGGCCAACCGGTTGTTTTCGGTGATCGACCGGCTGCGCCAGAGCGGCGTGGCGATCCTCTATATATCGCATCGCATGTCCGACATCAGGCGGCTAGCCGACCGCATCGTCAGCCTGCGCGATGGCGGCATCACCGGCGTGTTCGATACGCAACCGCTCGACTATGAGGGCGCGGTCAACGCCATGCTTGGGCAAAAGGTCGATCTGGCGCAAGTCGCCGTAAAGGATGCCAACAAGACCGTGTTTGCCGCCGAGGCGCTGCGTATCGCACCCGGCGCCAGGCCGATTTCGCTCGAACTCGGCGATGGCGAGATCGTTGCGGTGACCGGCCTGGTGGGCGTCGGCAAGACAGCGCTGGCCGAAACGCTGTTCGGGCAGCGGCAGCCGCTCGGCGGATCGATGATGCTGCGCGGCAAGCGCTACGCGCCACGCTCGACCGGCGACGCCATCGCCGAAGGGGTCTTTCTTGTCGCCAAGGACAGGGCCGAAAGCGGCATCATCCAGGATTTCAACATCTACGAAAACATGAGCCTGCCGTTTCTCGACCGCCTGTCGCGCTTCGGAGTATCGCGGCGCGGCGCGGAACGCGGCGTGGCGCGTGAGCGGATCAGCGAACTCGGTATCGTGTGCCGGACGGAAAGGGACGAGATGTCGACCCTGTCGGGCGGCAACCAGCAGAAGGTGATGGTGGCGCGCTGGATGTCGCAGACGGCCAATCTGTTCATTCTGGACGAACCGTTCCAGGGCGTGGACATTGCCGCGCGACGCGATATCGCGGCGAAGCTGAGGGCAAGCGCGCAGGGCCGCGCTACGGTGATCTTCGTCACCGAACTCGACGAGGCGCTGGAAACCGCCGACAGGATCCTGGTGATGTCGGAGCATGCCATCGTCGGCGAGCACCGCAACGCCGAGGTGGATATCGATCGCCTGCTTGCCGAGATCGCCGGGCGCTCCCAAAGGGGTGCTGCATGAGCTTTGACCCGGCATTCATCGGCAAGCGGGCGCACAATCAGGATCTTCAGGCTTCTTCATGACAGTGCGTGACCTCGCCATTCGCTACGGCTTCATTGCCCTGCTTGTCGGCCTGATCGTCTTCTTCACGCTGGCGACCGACGGATTTGCCTCGCCGCAGGCGGCGGTCTTCATATTCCAGTCAGTAGCAATCACCGGCGTGCTGGCGCTTGGCGTGACCGCGACGCTGGTGGTCGGCGGGTTCGACCTGTCGATCGGTTCGGTGGCGACGACCGCCATGATGGCCTCCGCCTATGTGCTGGTGGTGCTTGAGCAGAACGCGCTGGTCGCGGTGCTGGCATGCCTGGCGATCGGCGTTATCGTCGGGGTGATCAACGGCTTCCTGATCGTCTACATGCGGGTGCCCGACCTTTTGGCGACGCTCGGCATGATGTTCCTGCTGGTCGGGCTGCAGCGCATCCCGACCGAAGGGCGCTCGATCGCCACCGGCATGACCATGCCCGATGGAACGGTCGCCAACGGCACATTCAGCCCGACCTTCCTGGCGCTTGGACGGCACCGCTTCGACTTCTTCATTCCAAGCTTGATCCCGGTGTCGGTCGTTGTTCTGCTGGTGCTTGCCGTGGTGATCTGGTTCTTTCTCGAATACACCCGCTTCGGCCGCATGATGTATGCGGTGGGCAGCAACCCGAAGGCCGCCGAACTCGCCGGCGCCCCTGTCAAGGCATACAAGATCTGGGCCTATGTGATTTCGGGTGTATTTGCCTCAATCGGCGGAATCCTGCTGGCTGCCAGACTTGGACGCGGCGACATCGCTTCGGGCAACAATCTTCTGCTCGACGCCGTTGCCGCGGCGCTGATCGGCTTCGCAGTGCTCGGCGCAGCAAAGCCGAATGCGTTCGGCACAACCATCGGCGCGCTTTTCGTCGGCGTCCTGTTGCAGGGACTGACCATGATGAACGCGCCCTACTACACGCAGGACTTCGTCAAGGGCGTGGTTCTCGTCGTGGCCCTGGTGTTCACCTTCGCCCTCTCCAACAGGGGCAGGACCTAGGATCGCTATCAACTGAAAATTTGAACGTCAAACAGTGGAGGAATGACATGAAGTTTACACGCAGAACTCTAGGGCAAATGGCGATCGGCCTTGCGGCCGCAAGCTGTCTGATGGGCATGCCGGCGATGGCGCAGGACAAGCCGGCGCCGTTCAACGATCCGGGCAAGGTCAAGATCGCGCTGGTGCGCTATCTCTCGACCGGCGACTTCTTCCAGGCCTATCTGTCGGGCGTGGAAAGCCAGGCCAAGGC
>JBKJRE010000281.1:0-2589 GCA_046594775.1 Rhizobiaceae bacterium
AGGCAACCACCATGGTGAGAAACCATTCACACGGGGTCACCTCTACAAACTGCTGTCCAACCCGATCTACATTGGCCGGGTGCCGCACAAGGACACCTCGCATCCGGGGCAGCACCAGCGGATCATCGACAACGCCCTGTGGGAAGCGGTCCAGACTCAGCTGTCCGCCAACGTCCAGGGTCCTCGTACACGGCGCGGTCGCGCGCAGCAGCCAGCGAACCTGCTTGCTGGCGTCATGGTCTCAGCAAACGGCAATGGCTTTATCGACAGTCACGCTAACAAGGGTAGCCGGCGATATCGATACTATGTCGAAGAACAAAAGGATCCGGCTAAGCCCCCTACCCGGCTGCCAGCGACCGATATCGAGAACGCTGTAACCGCCGCGGTGGTAGAATTTTTGCGCGACCGTCCGGCGTTGCTCGCGGGCCTAAGAGACCTGGAACGTGCCGATATCCGAAGAGTCACCGAGTGCGGAGCGACCCTTGCTGACGAGTTGTTGGAAGCGGGCACGCCAGAACGCGCCGTCAAACTTCGACCTATGCTGCACACGGTCTCGTATCGCGAGGATGCGCTGCAAATCGAGCTGAGTGGAATCGGCGTCCGCGACGCGCTGGGTGTGCTGCCCGTGCGCATTGAAGGCATCAGCGCCAATTATCAACCCGATGATGTCGAGAACATCGTTCTGAATGCACCACTCACTGCACGCCGACGCGGACGCCAACTCAAACTGTTACTGAGCGGCGAGCTGCGACAGTCGAACAGGGACGTGCCTTTGACGACTGCCATCGCTCGTGCACATCTCTGGGCGCAATCCCTCGTCACTGGCGAAATGACATCGATCATCGAAATTGCCCGGCGTGAAGGCGTCTCTCCCACTTACATTGGCCAACTGCTGCCGCTCGGCTTTCTCGCGCCATCGATCGTCGAGGCAATTTTGTCGGGGCATCAGCCAGTGTCTCTCAGCGCCGATCGGCTGATCTGGCGTGAGCGCGTCGCGCGCCACTGGTCGGAGCAGACTCGGACCTTCTCGAACTAGTTCGAGCGCCCGGGCCGTTGTGTAACCCTATGCGCGTTGACTACAGACCTTCACTGATGAAGCGAAATGGCCAGATGTCCTCCGAATAGGTCATCCTTAAGCAGGCGGTCCAGCACCCTACCGCATATCGTCCAGAAACTCGGACCCTGGTGTCACCCCCGAAAGCATCAGGCGGTCCCTGGCTCGGGTTGCGGCGACATAGAGAAGGTGGCGCTCGGTGTCCTGGATGGCGACGATGTCGGCGACATCGCCGACGCCAGCAAGGCGCTCTGGGTCCGGGAGGACGTCGTCGTCCAGCGCCATCACCGCAACCGCGCGAAACTCGAGCCCTTTGGCGTCGTGCATGGAGATGACGGGGATTTCGAGCCCAGCCGCCTTAACCGCGGTACGCGCTCGAGCAAGCTGCTGCTGCCCGCGGACCAGCACGGCGAGCTCATGCTCGGCCATCCCCTCGTCCCGCCTCGCGCGTAGCCACCCTGACACACCGGCCCTCTCGGCAGCTTCATCGGCGAACAGCTGCACGAGAGGCTCTGGCCCATCGAACACCGATACGGTGCCGCGCCGGCTCTCCTGATTGCCGTCGAGATCAACAATCTCCGGCTCAAGCAGGCGATCGGCTGTGCTTCGGATCTGGTGCGAGGTGCGATAGCAGACCTTGAGCACCTGAGCTCGGCCTCGCACATCAAGACCCAACCGAGCCCAGGAGAATGGCAGGTGGAAGATGCGCTGGCCGAGGTCGCCGGTGAAAAACAGCGAGTCCGCCCCCCCTGCTCTGCCTACCGCTGCCAGAAACCGTGCCTGGGCGACGGACAGGTCCTGCGCTTCGTCGACGACAATGTGGGTGAACGGCAATTGGCCACCTGCATCGACCCATGCGGACAGCCGTCCATAGATCTCTGCCGACGTCATCACGTTCCGAGCCGCAAGGCGCTGGCGAACGAAGGCGAATACCTCCCAGGCGCCTTCTCTCTGCTTCGGTCCAAGGCGTGTTCGCCGCCCAATCCGGGGCACCTGTGCATAGGATTCAAGGTCATGCAGCCCCCAGGCGTCGACCAGCTCTTCCCATTCCTCAAAGAGGAATTCGGGAGCATGACCAGCGCCCAATCCGGCGTCCACTGCAGCCTTGATGGCCGCACGGATTTGGGCAGTCGTTGCCAGATTCGGCTGCCCGAACGCGTCGGTGTAGAGTTCATGCACCGCCTGATCGATGGCACGGACCGAGAGGCGCTGACGCACATCGGGCGACGCTTCGGTCATCAATTCGACCTTGCCGGCAAGGTTTTTTGCCAAAGTCTTCGAGAAGGTGGTGAGAAGCACCCGGGCATCCGGACGTGATGCCAGATGGACGGCGCGATGCAGCGCCACGATCGTCTTGCCTGTCCCAGCCGAGCCCGACACGCGGGCCGGCCCGTTCCAGTCTCGGGTCACCGGGGCCCGCTGCGCGGGATGTAGAAACACCGCCCATTGGGCAAATGGCGCATCGAGCGCTGCCTTTAGTTCCTCCAGCCCCTCGATCGCACGGAAACGGCGTTGCGCGTCCGGATGCGTGAAGG
>JBKJRE010000391.1:0-2736 GCA_046594775.1 Rhizobiaceae bacterium
CTCCTCGATCGAGGTCGAGGACGCGCTCTACAAGCACCGTGCAATCGCATCCTGCGCCGTCGTTGCCCGACCCGACGAAAGATGGGGTGAGGTGCCTGTAGCCTATGTTGAACTGAAGCCGGGGGCGTCGGTCACCGGCGATGAGATCATCGAGCACTGCCGGAAACTGCTCGCCCGGTTCAAGTGCCCGAAAGCCATCATCTTCGCCGAGATCCCCAAAACATCGACCGGCAAGATACAGAAGTTCCGGCTGCGGGACTTGGCGAAGGCGGGTTAACAAGGGATCGTCCCGCTCTTCCGGCCACATCCCGTCGACGCCTGCCGGCGAAGTCGAAAAATGCCTGTAACCGCAGTCAAATCATTGCGACATTGTTTCGAAACGGACTATGCTGACCCTGCGTAAGGCCCCGAGGGGTCGTTGGCCGCATCATTGGAGAAGTCAAATGCAAGGCGTAGCGCGCAATTTTTTCACTCTGGCAGTCATTTATGCGATCTGCGGAATGGTCCTTGGTCTATCCATGGCCATGACCGACGATCACAGCCAGATGCCAACACATGCTCACATAATGGTGCTTGGCTGGGTGATGTCAGCGGTGTTCGCGTTTTTCTATCATCTGGTTCCGGCCGCCAGGGCATCAAGGCTCGCAACCCTGCACTTCTGGATTGCAGCGGTCAGCGGGATCATTCTGGTTTTCGGCCTTTTCCTGATGCTCGGCGGCAATCCGTCGATGGAACCCGTGGTCGCTACGGCCTCGATGGTGTTTTTCGCAGGCATGCTGCTCTTTGCGTGGATTGCACTTTCGGCGCTCTGGAGAACCGACGCCATTGTCGAACCCGGCAAAGCGGCGGCACATTGATGCAAATTTCTTGGACCGCGTTAACCGGTCATTAAGCTTTACGTGTGTTTACTGTGTTTATCCAGTGATCTGGATTCTCACCAAGTGGCTGGAGCCACTTCGTTTGACGCCTCCCTGTTAACTCCTGAGAGCCGCGATTGCGGCTCTTTTTTTTGCCGGCGTCCAGGCAGCCATCGCTCCGCTGCATCGGCGCTCGACGCATTAACCTTTTATTAAACATGCCCTTGCCTTCGAAGGCCACGAAGCGCATTTTCAGTTTCCTTGTCGTGGGCGTCTTCCGACGCTACGAGGTCGTATTGATTTCGCCGCACCGGCAGGGCCGGAACAGAGAGCGTAGGGGCGTACTGTATGAGCGAGCCATCGAGGGAAGGCGGCAACACCATAAGGCTGGCGGAACGTCGCGTGTTCACGCACTCTTTCAAGCCGCTCTATGACGAGGGCATGGGGTTGGTCGAGCAAGCCGCTGAATATCTCGACGGCCAGGGTCGCGCGGAGGCGAAGCAGCTGTCGCGCCTCGCTGCCACCCTTTACGCAGCCGAATCCATGCGATTGACGACCCGTCTGATGCAGGTCGCCTCCTGGCTCCTGCTGCAGCGCGCCGCGAATTCCGGCGAGATGAGCCGCGATCAGGTCGCGGCGGAAAAGTCGAAGGTGCGGCTTGATACTGCTTCAGCCAATGCCGACGCGACCGGCTGGCGCGAATTGCCCGAGGCATTTATCGATCTGGTGAACCGCTCGCTGAACCTCCAGTCCCTGGTGCGCCGCATGGACGACGAGGTTTACGGCAAGAATTCCGTTCAATCCGTGGCAACCACAACCAATTCGCCCAATCCGGTGTCGGATCAGATCAGCCTGCTGAACACGGCTTTCGCGCGCGGCTGATTTGCCGACACGTTAACCGGCCCTGAGTTCGTTGCGCCGAAATCGCACTCAAGGTCGCCTATCCCCCGCCAACATGCCTTTTTCCGGGCTTCTGTTGCTGTTTTGTTCACAATTTTGTGGCATCGGTCCTGCGGAAAGGTAGAGTTCCGCAATGATTCAGGCGATTCGCATTATTGGCATAGATCCGGGCTTGCGGCGGACCGGTTGGGGCATCGTGGAGACACTCGGAAATTCCCTGCACTTCATCGCGGCCGGCACGATCAAGTCCGACGATAAGGCGCCCTTGGCCATGAGGCTTTGCCAGTTGCACGACGGGCTGCGTGACATCATCGCCCGGCAGTCTCCCGACGAGGCCGCCGTCGAAACGACCTTTGTCAACAAGGACGCTGTCGCAACCCTGAAACTCGGCCAGGCGCGCGGCATAGCCATGCTGGTGCCGGCGCTCGCCGGCCTGGCGGTTGCCGAATACGCCCCCAATGCCGTCAAGAAGACGGTCATCGGCGTCGGCCATGGCGACAAGAGGCAGATACACATGATGGTCAAGGTGCTGATGCCCAAGGCCGTCTTCGATTCCGAGCACGCGGCCGATGCCTTGGCCATCGCCATCTGCCATGCCCATCACAGGCAGAGCCCGGCAGTGCGTTTGGCGGCGATGGCCTGAACGGGGCATGCGATGATTGGCAAGCTTCGAGGTGCGCTGGACGAGATCGGCGAAGACTTCTGCACGGTGGATGTTGGCGGCGTGTTCTACGTCGCCTATTGCTCGATGCGAACCCTCGCAGCGCTCCCGCGACCCGGCGAAGCGGTCACGCTGTTTATCGAGACCTATGTTCGCGAGGACATGATTCGCCTCTCCGGCTTCAAGACCTCGCTTGAGCGCGACTGGTTCCGCCTCCTGCAGAACAATGTGCCGGGCGTCGGCGCCAAGGTCGCGCTCGCCATCCTGTCCACGCTTGCCCCAGCCGACCTTGCCAACGCCATTGCGCTGCGCGACATC
>JBKJRE010000536.1:0-5538 GCA_046594775.1 Rhizobiaceae bacterium
ATCGTCGGGATCGATACCGCCCTTCAACCTCGCCTTGCTGGCGCAGAAGGGCTCCCTTTATGTAACCCGCCCCACTCTGTTCGTCTACATTGCCAAGCGAAATGACCTCGAGACCGCCGCCAAGGCCATGTTTGATGTCGTCTCGTCGGGCAAGGTCAAGGTTATGGTCAACCAGCGCTTTGCACTTAAGGACGCGGCATTGGCGCATGCCGAACTCGAGGGCCGCAGGACGACCGGGACGAGTATCCTGATTCCGTAGCAGGTAGGGCCGGCTTTAGCTGAAATTCTTGAAAATCTTTCAAGACGGGAGGTGCTTTGCGTTACGGCATAGTCGCGCCTACCATGCTTTCCGGGAACAGAAAAAAGAACCAAAAATGGGGGCGTTGTGGTGACAACCCTTGCGACGGATGGCCCGAACCTGCTTGAGGTGCGCGGCCTGACCAAGATATTTGGTACGCTCAAGGCATGCGACGGCGTCGACCTTACGATCGGTAAGGGCGAGATACACGCGCTTCTAGGAGAGAATGGCGCCGGCAAGTCGACGTTGGTGAAGATGTTGTTCGGCTCACTTGAGCCCTATTCAGGCGAAATCCGCTGGAACGGGGCGGCGGTTCGGATGTCGAGTCCGAGCGTCGCAAGAAAGCTTGGCATCGGCATGGTTTTTCAGCATTTTTCGTTGTTCGAGGCGCTCTCGGCAGCCGAAAACATTGCGCTGTCGCTCGACGACAATACGCCGATCAGCACTATCGCGGCGAAAGCTCAGGCCCTGTCATACAGCTACGGTCTGCCGCTCGATCCGTATTCCATGGTCGGCGATCTCTCAGTCGGTGAACGTCAACGCATCGAGATTATCCGCTGCCTCTTGCAAACGCCTGACCTCATCATCCTTGACGAACCCACCTCGGTGCTGACTCCACAGGAAGCCGACAAACTGTTCGAAACCCTGGAGCGGCTCCGTTCCGAGGGAAAATCGATCCTCTACATTTCGCATCGACTGGAGGAGGTGAAGCGGATGTGCGACGGCGCAACCGTGATGCGCCACGGCAAGGTAGTCGGCCATTGCGATCCGCGACGCGAGACTGCAGCGTCTCTGGCCCGGATGATGGTCGGCAACGAGGTGCAAGCCGTTGTGCGGGCGCCAATCGATGGCATCGAGACAGCCGAGAGCCTGCTGGAAATCACCAGTCTCAGCCGCAAGCCCGCAACGCCGTTTTCCATGTCGCTCAAGGACATCGGCCTCGATGTCAGGGCCGGGGAGGTGATCGGCATCGCCGGGGTTGCCGGCAACGGGCAGGGAGAGTTCTTCGAAGCCGTATCCGGCGAAGTTCTGCAGAAGGATGCCGCGACCATCCGTATACGCGGTCAGGATGCGGGCCGGCTCTCGATCACCGGCCGGCGGATGCTTGGCGCGGCCTTTGTGCCGGAGGAACGGCTGGGCCATGGCGCGGCGCCCAGGATGAAACTGTCGGAAAACCTTCTGCTGTCGCGGCACGCCACTGACGGCAAAGCATTTGTCGGGAAGGGTGGGCTGATCAAGACGAGCGCCATCGACGCAGCCGCGCAGCGCATCGTTGAAGTGATGGACGTGCGCAAGAGCGCCCGCGACCCAGAAGCCGCCGCGCTCTCTGGCGGCAATCTGCAGAAATTCATCGTCGGACGCGAACTTGACCGCCGTCCAACGGTCATGGTCGTCAACCAACCGACCTGGGGCGTAGATGCTGGCGCCGCGGCAAAGATCAGGCAGTCACTCATCGAGCTTGCCCGAAGCGGTTCCGCGGTTCTGATCATCAGCCAGGATCTCGACGAACTGTTCGAGATCTCGGACTCCATCGCGGTGATGCATAATGGAGAGCTCTCAAAGCCGATGCCGATCGCCGAGGCAACACTGGAAAAGATCGGCCTGCTCATGGGGGGCGCCGAACCCGGTCACGCCGACCACACGATGGAGCCAGCGTGATGCGCGTCGAGCTTGTGAAACGTCCGCAGCACTCGACGCTGTTCAGCGCTCTGTCGCCGCTGATCGCGCTGGCGCTCACCGTGATCGCAGGCGGAATTTTGTTTGCCGCGCTCGGGCATAACCCGTTCGCGGCCCTTCATTCCTATTTCATCACGCCGATCAGCGGCATCTGGGACCCGGATCAGGTCTGGCAGCTTCACAAGCTTGCGATAAAGGCCGCTCCGCTGATCCTGATCGCTGTCGGGCTTGCGATTTGCTACCATTCCAATAACTGGAACATCGGCGCAGAGGGCCAGCTCATCATGGGCGCGGTTGCAGGGTCGCTCATCCCGATTTTGCTGCCCGGCTTTCAGACCGCCCTGACACTTCCTCTGATGCTGCTGGCCGGCGTGCTCGGGGGGGCGGCTTATGGCGCAATCCCGGCCTTACTCAAGACGCGTTTCAACACCAACGAGATATTGACCAGCCTGATGCTGGTTTATGTCGCGCAGCTGTTCGTCGACTGGCTGGCACGGGGCGTGTTCCGCGATCCCAACGGCAACAACTTTCCAGGCTCGGTGCGCTTTCCGGCGGCGGCACGTATTCCCGAAATCTATCCCGCCCAGGGAGACGCGCATTGGGGCGTGATTCTGGCTGTGGTCGTGGCGGTTCTGGTATGGCTTCTGCTTTCCCGCACGCTGAAGGGCTTCGAGGTGAAAGTGCTCGGCGGCAGCCCGCGCGCTGGGCGCTTTGCCGGCTTCAGCTCCAAGGGAATGGTCTATTTCGCCTTTCTGCTGTCAGGGGGGTTGGCAGGCCTTGCGGGCATCATCGAGGTTGCAGGACCCACCGGGCAACTTCGAGAAGTCGTTTCGCCAGGTTATGGCTTCGCCGCTATCATCGTCGCGTTTCTCGGCAGGCTCAATCCCCTGGGCATCGTCGCCGCCGGGCTGGTGCTAGCCCTGACATATATCGGCGGCGAGGAAGCCCAGATCGTCTTCGGCATCTCCGACAAGGTCGCGCGTGTCTTCCAGGGGATGTTGCTGTTCTTCGTCCTCGGCTGCGACACGCTCATTCACTACCGCATCCGTGTGACGAGCCTGGGCGCGGTCAAGGCAGGCGAAGGAAGCTGATCATGGAAATCGCCGAAAGCATTCTGCTCACCATCGCCACCGCCGCCACACCGCTGCTCATTGCAGCGATCGGCGAACTGGTTGTAGAACGCTCTGGCGTCCTGAACCTTGGCGTGGAGGGCATGATGGTGATGGGCGCCGTCTGCGGCTTTGCGGCAGCGATCCTTACGGGTTCGCCATGGATCGGGATGCTTGCCGGCATTCTGGCGGGAGTGACCTTTTCCTTGCTGTTTGGCTTCCTGACGCTGAGCATCGCCACCAACCAGGTCGCAACGGGCCTTTCCCTGACCCTGCTCGGGCTCGGGCTTTCGGGCATGATCGGAGAGAGGTTCGTCGGCATGGCGGGTATCAAGCTCCCCAACCTTCATATTCCCGGCCTCTCGGATATCCCGCTGGTCGGCAGGCTGGTCTTCGGCCAGGATCCGATCTTCTATGTCTCGCTGGTCCTGACAGGTGCCGTCATTTGGTTTTTGTTCCGAACCAGGACCGGCCTGACGCTGCGGTCCATTGGCGACAGCCATGCCTCGGCGCATGCGCTGGGCATTCCCGTCATCCGCTACCGTTACCTTGCGGTGATGTTCGGAGGCGCCTGTGCCGGCCTTGCAGGCGCGCATCTGTCGCTCGTCTACACGCCGCAATGGGTAGAGAACATGACGGCCGGGCGCGGCTGGATAGCGCTGGCGCTGGTAGTCTTTGCATCGTGGCGGCCGCTACGGGTGCTGGCGGGAGCCTATCTCTTTGGCGCCGTGACGATCGGGCAGCTGCATGCCCAGGCGCTCGGCCTCGGCGTCCCGTCTCAATTGCTGTCATCTCTACCTTATGTTGCGACAATCGTCGTGCTTGTTCTGATCTCGCGTAACAGGCGGCTGACAATGATGAATACGCCAGCCTCGCTCGGTCAGGCTTTTGTGCCTGACAGATAGGTGACAGGAGTTTAACCGCGTGCCAAAACATAAAAAACAACACAAAAACTCAACCAGAGAGGACTGAAAACAAATGAAAAAGCTTCTTATCGGCTTGGCTGCGGCGATTGCCGTGGCGTCCGCCACACCTGTGCTCGCGCAGGACAAGACCAAGGCGTGTTTCCTCTACGTGGGATCCAAGACCGATGGCGGCTGGACACAGGCGCACGACCTTGGACGCCAGATGGTCGACAAGGAACTCGGCGACAAGGTCGAGACCTCGTACCTCGAAAACGTTGCAGAAGGTCCCGATGCCGAGCGAGCCATCGAACGGCTGGCGCGCTCGGGCTGCGCCATCATCTTCACGACTTCGTTCGGCTTCATGGATGCGACTGTGGCTGTCTCGGAAAAATTCCCGGACGTGAAATTCGAACACGCTACCGGGTACAAGACCGGTCCGAATCTCGCGGTTTATAATTCGCGTTTCTATGAGGGCCGCTACATCCAGGGCCAGATCGCGGCCAAGATGTCTAAGACCGGCGTTGCCGGGTACATCGCATCGTTTCCAATCCCGGAAGTCGTCATGGGCATCAATGCCTTCGTGCTTGGCGCGCAGTCGGTCAACCCGGATTTCAAGCTGAAAGTTGTCTGGGCCAACACATGGTTCGACGCAGGCAAGGAGTCTGACGCTGCCAAGGTGCTGATCGACCAGGGCGTCGACATCATCACCCAGCACACCGACTCGACCGGACCGATGCAGGTTGCCGCGGAGCGCGGCATTCTGGCCTTCGGCCAGGCGTCCGACATGATCGCTGCGGGTCCCAAAACGCAGCTGACTGCGATTGTCGACACCTGGGGGCCTTACTACGTCAAGCGCATCAACGCGGTGATGGACGGCACATGGAAGACAGGCAACATCTGGGACGGCCTTGCAGAGGGCATTCTGACCATGGCGCCCTATACCAATATGCCTGAAGACGTTAACGCGATGGCGATGGACACGGAAGCCAAGATCAAGTCCGGCGAGCTGAAGCCCTTCACCGGACCCATCACCAAGCAGGACGGCACCGAATGGCTCAAGGACGGCGAGACTGCCGGCGACGATGTGCTCTCCGGCCTGAACTTCTACGTCAAGGGCGTGGACGACAAGCTGCCACAGTAAAGCTGTTCGGCATCAATGAACCGGGAAGGGCGCCTTTGGCGCCCTTTTCTTTTGGCTTGCCTAGTATCGCTCCTGTACCGGCCGGACTACGGGCCTGCGGCGGCTTGCTCGTCAGACTGCGGCGTTAACGACCGGCCACACTTCCATGGCGCCACGGTAAATCATGTCGACGGCGACATAGAGGATGATCAATAGACCGACATAGGCGATCCAGCGATGCCTGTGGAGCAGCCGCGCGATGAACGAAGCGGCAAGGCCCATGAGCGCAATGGACAGGATGAGGCCGATGATCAGCACCGTAAAGTGGTCGCGTGCAGCGCCCGCCACGGCCAGCACGTTGTCCAGGGACATCGAGACATCGGCGATAACGATCTGCAACGCGGCCTGACCGAGCGTCTTGCGCACCAC
>JBKJRE010000020.1:0-3015 GCA_046594775.1 Rhizobiaceae bacterium
CTAAACCTCGAAGCGAGGGGCGACTTCGTCGAGTATGGCATTGGCGCGCGCAACCGCCTCCCTTGGGTTGACGGCCTCGGCGAACACCGCGCTGGACAGCGCCACAAAATCCGCGCCGGTAGCCGCCACGGCCTCGACCGAGGCGATGTCGGAACCGGCCATGACGATCACCGGCACCTGGATCATCTCGGCCCACCATCTGCCAAGCGACAGATTGCGGGGGTGCGGCTCCGGCTTGTTGTCGTAGCCGAAACGCCCGAAAAAAATGTAGTCCGGGCGCTCTTCGCCGAGTCCCAACGCGTCGTCCCGCGTCTTCGCGCCACCGGTCCCGACCGCCAGTTTCGGCTGCAAGGCTGCGACCGCCTCCTTCAATGCGGCTTTCCCGCCCTCGATATGCACGCCGTCAGCCTTGACGCGTCCGGCAATGCGGGTGTCTTCGGCGATGATGACGGCAATGCCGACATCCTGGGCCACCGCCACGACGCTCTCGGCAAAGGACTGGAATGTCGACTCGTCCATGCCATTTGCGGGCAAAATGATAGAGGCGATGTCGCCACCCGAGATCGCTTCGGCAAATTGCGTCGTAAAGCCGGCGGCCGTCTCACCGCTCGGCGCGATCAGCACGATACGGCAGCGGTTGGGGATTGATTTGTCGTTCATACGTCTGGTTCCGGAATTTCATAGCCTATGCAAGGCGATATTGGTTGGAATGCGGCATAGACCAATCACGCCGCGTTGAACAGAAGGCGCGGCAGAACGGCCCGCGTGAGATTGGGCTCGCTCGTCAACTGCTTTCGGGCTATGGCAACCGCGCCTGAATTATCGAAGCAATCCCTGCCATGACTGGTCTCCTCGCCGATCCCTGGTTCTATGCGGCGGCACTTCCCGCCATCATCCTCGTCGGCCTGTCCAAGGGCGGCTTTGGCGGTGCCGTTGGTTTCGTCGGCGTGCCGCTGATGGCGCTCGTCATGCCACCGGTCCAGGCAGCTGCCATTCTTCTACCGATCCTGGTGCTGATGGATGTCGTGTCGCTGTGGACCTGGCGCGGCGTCTTCGACAGTCGAGTGCTGAAGACGATGCTGCCGGGCGCCATGATCGGCATCGGAATCGGCTGGCTTACCGCGACCATCGTCACTGCCGGCATGGTGCGCCTGATCGTCGGGCTGGTGGCTCTGGTCTTCGTTCTGCGCTGGGCCTATCAGCAGGTTCGCCACGGCAGCGGTCATGTCGCGGCGCCGAACCGGCTGGCGGCGTTGTTCTGGGGCACGGTGTCGGGGTTCACCAGTTTCGTCGCCCACGTTGGCGGCCCGCCGTTCCAAGTCTACACCCTGCCGCTGCGGCTTGACCCTAAGGTCCTGAGCGGCACTGCCGCCATCTTCTTTGCAGTCGCCAACACGGTGAAGCTCGTTCCCTATTTCGTCCTCGGCCAGTTCGACGCCACCAACCTGACAGCTTCGGCGGTGCTGATGCCCATTGCGCCGTTGGCGACGCTGGCCGGGGCCTGGCTGGTACGGCGCATGCGGCCGGAGATCTTCTATCCCTTCACCTACGGCACAGTGGCGCTCATCGCCGTCAAGCTGATGTATGACGGGATGTTCGACATGGTTGGGTGATGACGGCGGGTGTCGGGCCATGCTTAATGAGCGCATTCTGGGGGAAACGAAGAATGGCCAATCAATACGAACAGGATCTCGACAGACAGGCGGCGAATTTTCAAGCCCTGACACCGATCACCTATCTCGAACGCGCGGCAAAGACCTTTCCCGATCAGATCGCAATCGTGCATGGCGCGCGGCGAACCCCCTATCGCGAATTCTGGCGCAGGTCGCTGCAGCTCGCTTCCGCCCTGGCGGCTCGAGGCATCGGCAAAGGCGATACCGTCACCGTCATGCTGTCCAACACGCCGCCGATGCTTGAGGCTCATTTCGGCGTGCCGATGGTCAAGGCAGTCCTGCACTCGCTCAACACGCGGCTTGACGCAGCCATCATTGCCTTCCAGCTCGATCATGCCGAGAGCAGGATAGTGATTGTCGATCGGGAATTTTCCGGGGTCATGAAAGAGGCGCTCGCCCTGGCGAAGGTAAAACCGCTGGTCATCGACTTCGATGATCCTGAATACGCGGTCTACGCCCCGCATGCTAAGGGCGAGCCGATCGGAACCGTCGACTATGAGACTTTCGTGGAGAGTGGAGATCCGGATTTCGCCTGGTCGATGCCAGACGACGAATGGGACGCCCTGTCGCTGAACTACACGTCTGGAACCACGGGCAATCCCAAGGGTGTGGTCTATCACCATCGTGGCGCGGCCTTGATGGCCTACGCAAACACCATCCATGCCGGAATGGGAAAGCATTCGGTCTATCTGTGGACGCTGCCCATGTTCCACTGCAACGGCTGGTGCTTTCCATGGACGCTGGCGATCCAGGCGGGCACCCATGTCTGCCTGCGCTGGGTGCGCCCCAAGCCCATCTTTGACGCCATCGCCGATCACGGCGTCACGCATCTTTGCGGCGCGCCTGTTGTGATGTCAGCTTTGATCAACGCCGCACCTGGTGACAAGCGCGATTTCTCCCACACCGTCACATTCAACACGGCTGCCGCCCCGCCTCCTGAAGCGGTCCTTTTGGGCATGGCCGATGCAGGTTTCGCGGTCACTCATCTCTACGGGCTGACGGAGACCTACGGTCCTGCAGTCGTCAACGAATGGCACGCCGGCTGGGACACCCTCGAAGGAGGCGCGCGCGCGGCAAGAAAGGCGCGTCAGGGCGTACGCTACGCTGCGCTCGAAGACCTCACTGTGATGGATCCTGAAACCATGAAGCCGACGCCGCCGGATGGCGCCACCATCGGCGAGGTGATGCTCAGGGGCAATATCGTCATGAAGGGCTACCTGAAGAACAAGACGGCGACGGACGAGGCCTTCGCCGGAGGCTGGTTTCATTCAGGCGATCTCGGCGTCATGCATCCGGATGGATATTTGCAGATCAAGGACCGCTCGAAGGACATCATTATCTC
>JBKJRE010000069.1:0-4062 GCA_046594775.1 Rhizobiaceae bacterium
AGCGACGAGACGACCGGGATCAGCATGACGCCCATCACGAGTCCGGCCGTCAGGATGCTCTGGCCCTGGATGAAGGGGGAGCCGCCCGCCAGGGCTGCGCTCAGGTCGCGAAGAAAGGGGCCCAGCGTCACCAGCGCGAAGATGCCGTAGACGATGGTCGGGATGCCGGCCAGCAGCTCGAGCGCCGGCTTGACGATCGAGCGCAGCCTGGGCGAAGCATATTCCGACATATAGACAGCCGACATCAGTCCGACAGGCACCGCGACCAGCAGCGCCACGAAGGCGATGTAGAGGGTGCCGGCGAGCAGCGGGATCAGCCCGAACTGCCCCTCCGAACCGCCCGACCCCGCATCCGCGAACCGCGGGTCCCAGACGGTGCCGAAGAAGAAATTGGCGAATGACACCTTGTCGAAGAAGGCTATTGTCTGGAACAGCATGGAAAGCACGATGCCAACGGTCGTCAGAATGGCGATCATCGACGCGCCAAGCAGCGCCCAAAGCATCCAGTTCTCGACCTTGTTGCGCGCCCGCGACCGCGGTCCCACCTGTCTGAAACCATAGGCCGCGCCAGCAATGGAGACGCCGAGCGCCAGCACCGCGCCGATCAGGGCGAGGCGATCCTGCTGCCGGTTGGCGTCGATGGCGATGGCGATCATGTAGTCCTGCGTGTCGCTGGCCAGCGCCACGCCCTTGTCGGCCAGCACGGGCCGCAATGCCGCGAAATTGCGGGGTAGCTCGGCAGGCTCCGCGCCGTCCAGCAGACGCAGGCCTCCGGCAAGGCTTTTCACCATGCCCAGCGCCAGCCCGCGGCTGGCTATGGCGCTGTCATCGGTCTGCTCGGGGAGTTGCGCGACAATGTGGCGCTCGATGTAGAAGCTTGATCCGATGGACCATACGACGAGCACCAGCATAGCCGGCAAAGTAGCCAGCAGGAAGGCCCACCAACCATGATAATGGGCGCGCGAATGCGGCTTGGTCTTGCCCCTGTCGTGCGCCGCCGCGCGTTGCCTGCCCGCTATGAAGGCGCCTGACCCGAGCACCATCACGATCGTCAACACCAGCATTGCAGACATTGGCAGTCCCCGGAAAAGCTATGGCGTCGCCGGAAACCGGCAACGGCCGAGCCGGGACGCGGGCACTGCGACCGCGTCCCGGCTCAATTCGCTGGATTACATCGTCTCTCCGGCATCGAAGGCCGCGCGCTGGGCTTCGCGCTCGGCATCCGGCGCTGCAACCAGGCCATAGTCGGCCAGCGGGCTATCAGGTCCGACCATCTGGTCGGAAAGGAAGAAGTCGACATACTCCTTCAGGCCGGGAATGACGCCAAGATGCGCCTTCTTGACGTAGAAGTAGAGGGGCCGGGAAACCGGATATTCGCCCGAAGCGATGGTGTCGGTCGACGGCATGACGCTGCCCACGGTCGCCACTTTCAGCTTGTCGGCATTGTTCTCGTAGAAGGCCAGGCCGAACACGCCAACGCCGGTCTTGTTGGAATCGATGCGCGCCAGCGTCTCGGTGTAGTCGCCGTCGATGTCAACGGCTTTGCCGTCCTTGCGCACCGCGATGCAGGTCTTGGACAGGTCGTCCTTGGCAACGCCGGCGGCGGTCAGGGCGTCCTTGTCGCAGCCGACGGCCAGAAGCTTCTCTTCGAAGACTTCACGCGTGCCGTGCTTTTCTCCGGGAATATAGGCGGAGATGTCCCAGTCCGGCAGCGCCGGATTGACCTGGTTCCACTTGGTGTTCGGATTGTCGACCAGCTTGCCGTCGACAACGACCTTGGCGGCCAGCGCCTTGTAGAGGTCGACGGGCTCGAGCTGCCAGTCCGGGCCGGATATGTCGGTTGCGAAAACGATGCCGTCATAGCCGATCTTGACCTGCTGGACTTCCTTGACCCCTGCATCGACGCAGGACTTCAGCTCGGCTTCCTTCATCGCGCGCGAAGCGTTGGCGATGTCGATCGTGTCCTCGCCCACGCCCTTGCAGAACTCTTTGATGCCGGCGCCGCTGCCGCCGGACTCGACGACCGGCGTCTTGAAGTTGGTGAAGGTCTCGCCGAACGTCTCGGCGACGATCTTGGCGTAGGGCAGCACGGTGGACGAGCCGGCTACCTGGATCTGGTCGCGCGCTGTGGCATAACCGGTGGATACGGCGAGCGCGAAGGCTGCGGCCGATGCCGCTAGAATTGATCTGTTCATATGGCCTGCTCCTGTTCGGAAATTCTCGATCGGCGCCTCCCTTCGGCGCCCGGTGTGGCATTAGCCCCGCTATATTACAGTTGGATGACAGATTGATGTCAGCTTGACAACGCCGATTCGGCCGACTGTTGAGCCGGCTCAAGATTCGCACCGCCGCCTGTGCGGTCGGTGACGTCTATATCCCTGAAAATCAGGCGCTTGGCGGATTTCCGGTTGCATCCCCTGTCGCGAGAATGCGCAGCGGCGGCGAAACGCGCTAGCCGGCGTCGCGTTTTTCTTGCTGTGCTTGCGAGCCCCAGCGCGCGATCTTGGCAATCAGCGCCCTGGGACTGATCGGCTTGGAGAGATAGTCGTCCATGCCCGCCTCCAGACAACGCTCGCGGTCGCCCTTCAACGCGTGTGCTGTGACCCCGATGATCGGCACGTGGTGGCTGGTGCCCGCCTCGGCTCCCCGGATCGCGCCGGTCGCCTCCAGCCCGTTCATGTCCGGCATCGACACATCCATCAGGATCATGCGCGGGTTCATTTCAGCAAACGCTTTAAGCGCAAGCCTGCCATTGCCGACGATCTGGAAGCTGTAGTCGGTCTCGCCCAGGATCTGGTTGAAAACCAGCTGGTTCACCTCATTGTCCTCGGCGACCAGAATATCGACCCGGTGGTTTCCGTCTCCGGCTTCGCCGCCCCATCCCAGCGCTTCGCGCTTCGGCTTGGCGCTCGATTCGCCCTGATCGGCGGGCGCACCGACACGTGTATGGCCGCCGTCCTCAATCACTGTTCCAGGAGCCCTGTGCGTCTGAATTGCCCTGACCAGCGCAGATCGAAGTTCCGATGAACGCGCCGGCTTGGTCAGATACCCGTCAATGCGAAGTTGCTGGACGTTCATCGCCGCCAGCCCGTGATCGACCGATGTCAGCATCACCACTGGCGTGTCGGCGATGCGCGGATCGCTTCGTATAGCCTTCACCATTTCAACGCCGTTCATCCGCGGCAACTGGTCGTCGAGCAGCACGCAGTCCACCGGAACGCCGTAGCCGGCGGCCGCGCCCAGGACCTGCAACCCCTCCCGGGCGCTTTCGGCAGCGCAGCAATCGAACTCCCAGCAGGTCATCTGTTCGCTCAGGATCACCCGGTTCGCCTGATTGCCGTTGACAATCAGGATGCGCGCGCCGGTGACGTCCTGCGGCGTGCCGCCCAGCACACCGGCCTGGTCGGCATTGGGCAGGGTCACCGTGAACCAGAATGTCGATCCCACGCCCTCGGTGCTTTGAACGCCGATCTCTCCGCCCATCAGAGCGACAAGACGCGACGTGATCGCCAGCCCCAGACCGGTCCCCTCGTGACGCCGCGTCGAGGATGCATCGACCTGGCTGAATTTGTCGAAGACGAGGTCGAGTTTTGATTCGGCGATGCCGATGCCCGTATCGGTCACCGAGACGTGGATCTTCGAGCGCTCATCTGTCGTCGTGCCGGTCACATCGACGCGAACATAACCCGCATCGGTGAACTTTACGGCGTTGCCGATCAGATTGGTGACGATCTGCCGGAAACGGCCGGCATCGCCAACAAAGGATTCGCGCAATCGCGGATCGACCCGCACGATCAGTTCGAGATCCTTCTCCTTGGCGCGGGTCGATATCAGGGTCGCGACGTCCTCGATCGCCTCCGCCAGAATGAATGGCGCAGGGTCGAGCACCATCTGGCCAGCGTCGATCTTCGAAAAATCGAGAATGTCATTGATGATGGTCAGCAGCGCATTGCCGGATTTGACGATGATGTCGGTAAATGTCTTCTGTCTCGGATCGAGATCGGATCTGGACAGCAGTTCGGCCATGCCGAGCACCCCGTTCATGGGCGTGCGGATCTCGTG
>JBKJRE010000583.1:0-4797 GCA_046594775.1 Rhizobiaceae bacterium
CGTTCGGCCGTCGCCGGCAAGCTGCGCCAGTACGACGCCGACCGGACGGCCGTCGGGAATGCCGAAGCGCACAACCGTTATGTCGAGCAGCGTCGAAACGCGCTGTGACCTGATTTCGAGACCAAAGACCGCCGCCAGATCGGATACAACCGCAGCGTCACCTTCCACGGAGACCAACACCTCGTCAGGCACGAATGCGCCCGAGATGGCGACCGGCGGAGCGGTCGGCGGCAGCGTCGCGAGCGAGCCGGGCGGCGGCCCGACGACCGGTGCGGGAGCCGGCGGTGCCGGTGCCGCAGGCTCGGAGGGACCGGCCATCTCGACAAGTGCAGGGTCTTCGGCAGGCAGCGCTGCGCCGGGGGATGGATTGGGAAACAGATCGACGATCAGATCGGGCAGCGCTACAGCGCCCGGCGCGGCAGCCCCGCCATCGGGCGCGCATAAGCCTCCGGCGGCCTGCGTCTGCAGGCAGTCGATTTCGGCCTGGGTCAGGCCAGGATCGTTCGTCTGCGCCGAAGCAGGCAGGGCGGCGAGACATATCGCGACCCCCAAAACTGCCAGAAATTCAATGCCTGCATTAACCGCCATCGGCCGGTTTCCTTCCGGGAACCACAGTTTCCGCAAAAGGCTGGGCAGCAATAAGGCCGACCACTCTGTCGTAGTCGGCAATCGTCTTTGCCGGAATGGCGACCTTGAACACCCCGCCAGCGGACGGACCGGCAAGCACCGTCGCGCCGTTCTCGGCAAGGAAGGCGGCAATATCTGCCATGTTTGCATCCGGCGCGAAGGTGATGAGAACGAAAGGCATTTTCGCCGCCTCATCTGTGCCGGCGACTTCGAAATCGCCGCCTGGCCGGCCCGGTTCCAGGACCGCCTGAACCAGCACCAGGGCAATCGCTGCGGCGGCCGCGCCCCAGGCAACAGCGGCCGGAATAGCCATGAAGCGCCGCCACAGTTGCACAATCATTGACGGCCCGCGGGCGCGCTCCCCGCCGGACTCGGCTTCGAGCGCTGTAGAAAATCGGCTCAAAGCATCGGATGGCGGGCGCAGCGCCTCGTTGACCGCCGACACGCCGGAGAACTCGGCCTCGGCCTCCTCGAGCGCCGCGATCCCGGTGGGATCGGTCGCAAGCCATTGTTCGACCGCCGCCAGATCGTCGCCCTCAAGCGTACCGTTGATGTAGAAGGGCAGCAGCGTTTCGAGCTCGTCGCGGCGTGACATGGATCCGGGCTCGGTCATGGCCATCCCCTTTCGAAACCTGCGTCCTGCAGCGCCTCGCCAAGCTTTTTGCGGGCATAGAACATGCGGGTCTTCACCGTAGCCACCGGAATCGACAGGATTTCGGCGATCTCGTTCACCGACCTGGCGTGGTAATAGGCGAGGTCGATGACCGAGCGCTGCTCCTCCGGCAGGGCGTTGACCATCCCGCGCAGGGCTGTCGCCTTATTGTTCTTCATGACCGAGACCTCGGGCGTGTCCGCGGTGTCGGGTACGGCCGCAGCATCCGCGTCGTCAATCCACGCCTCCTTGCGCTTGCGCAGGTGCGATAGCGACTTGAAGCGGGCGATGCCCAGCAGCCAGGTCGAGACCTGGGAGCGTCCCTCAAAGCCGGGCGCCTGCCGCCATAGCTCCAGGAAAACTTCATTCGCAATGTCGTCAGCCATCGATTCCGATCCCGTCTGGCGCGCCACGAACCGGAAAATCCGGGTGTGATGACGCATGAACAGGAGCCGCACAGCTGCGCGATCGCCCTTTGCGACGCGACCGACGAGGTCAAGGTCGGATTGCTGGCTTGGCGCGGCGGTCATGGCTGGTGCGCGGCTCCTGTGGGTCTGTCGCGCGGCGCGTGCAAATGGTTCAACCGAAATCCCCTCCGATCAGGCCCATTCACGCTTAGCCCATGCCGGCAGCCGGTTCCATGCCTCTGTGCCGCAGACAGGTTTACCCGACCGGACAGAGGCCCGCAGGTCAGCCCTCGGCCAGCGCGGCGTCGACATCCTCGGCGCGCGGGATGGACGGCTGCGCGCCCTTCTTCAGGCAGGTCAGCGAGCCGGCGGCGGCGGCGCGGCGCAGCGCCTCCTCAAGCGGCAGGCCGGCAGCAAGCCCGGCGCCGAAATAGCCGCAGAACGTGTCGCCGGCGCCTACCGTGTCGACCGGCACGATCTTCAGCGCCGGTACAGTGAAATCGCCATCGGGCGTTGCCGCAATCAAGCCCGCGTCGCCCAGCGTGACAATGACACTGCGTCCGGAACTCTCGACGAAGGCGCGCATGCGGGCCGGCCGGTCCGTCCCCGCAAGTTTCAGTTCTTCAGAGTAGAGATCGAACTCGGTCTCGTTGGCAACAATATAGTCGGCACTTGCCAGCAAGTCAGTCGCATCCGCGCGGAAAGGCGCACAATTGAGCACGCTGACGGCGCCAACCGCGGCGGATGCAGCCAGCGCCGCCTTAACCGTGGCGATGGGAATTTCGTGCTGCAAAAGAACGATTTCGCCCTTCTCGATCATGGCTTTTCCAAGATCGCCGGGCAGCACGGTGGCGTTGGCACCCGGCACGACGGCAATCATGTTTTCGCCCTTCGCGTCGACGAGAATCAGCGCCGTACCCGTCGAGGCGTGAACCTCGCGCACGCCGGAGACATCGACCCGGCCTTCCTTCAGGCAGGCGAGCGCCTCGACGGCGAAGGCGTCCTTGCCGACTGCCCCGATGATCCGCGCCTGGCCGCCTGCCCTGGCGGCCGCCAGGGCCTGGTTGGCGCCCTTGCCCCCGGCCGCCGTCCTGAAATCGTCGCCGGGCACGGTTTCGCCGCGGCCAGGCAGCCGGTCGACATTGGCGATCAGGTCGAGATTGATGGAACCGATGACTGTGATCAAGAAACCCCTCCTGGACTTTCAGGGAAGCTAGCCTTTGTTGACACGGCTTTCCAGCCGGCCAAGCAGCAATGGCATAATCAAGCCGAAAGCTGTCCGGCTTCCCACCCGAGAATCGCTCGCTTGCGCGTCAAGCCCCAGTGATAGCCGGTCAGCGCGCCTGACTTGCCGAGCGCACGGTGGCAGGGAACCACAAAGGACAGCGGATTGGCGCCGACCGCAGCGCCAACGGCACGGCTGGCCGCCGGCGAGCCGATCTCGGCGGCAATCGAGGAATAGGAGCGGGCTCTGCCCATCGGGATCTTCAAGAGCGCCTGCCAGACGCGGAGCTGAAAGTCGGTGCCGATCATGACGACGCGCAGCGGCTGTTCGGCGCGCCAGCTTGCCGGATCGAAGATCCGCGCGGCGTAGGGCGCGGTGACTGAGATGTCCTCTACATAGCTGGCATTGGGCCAGCGTCCCGACATATCGGCGAACGCCGCGCGTTCCTCGCCGGGGTCGTTGAAGGAGAGGCCGGCGAGGCCACGCTCAGTAACCATGACCAGCGCCACGCCGAAGGGCGAGATATGGTAGCCGTAGCGGATGGTGATTCCGGCGCCGCGGGTCTTGTAGTCGCCGGGCGACATCGCCTCGTGCGTGACGAACAGATCGTGAAGCCTGCCCGGACCGGACATGCCGACTTCGTAGGACGCCTCCAGCAGAGGCATGCCTTCGCCGAGCAACCGTCGTGCATGGTCGAGCGTCACCGCCTGCAAAAAACCCTTGGGGGAAAGGCCTGCCCAGCGGGTGAACAGCTTCTGCAACGCGGTCGGTGTCTGGCCGACATCGGCGGCCAGCGTCTCGAGCGATGGCTGCTCGCGATAATCGAGGCTGATCTTCTCGATCACCCGGCGCACTGTCTCGTAGTCGCCGCCCGCCGGGGTGATGTCTTTCTGGAGGATGGTCTCGACTGTCATTGGCATTTGTGCGTTCATGGCAAAAATCTCCCGTGAACGCCAACATCTTCTCGACCGGACGGTTTCTCCACCCGATTCCTGCAACTCGGACCTAAAATTTTCCCACGCTCAACCGCGCTTTGCCTTCGCCAGCGCACCGGAAAAGGCCAGCGCGAAGCTCTCGCGGTCGTCTGGATTAAGAAAGCCGCCGATCGCAACGCTTTCGCCACGCGAATCGACCGCCATGCTCGTTATGCCGATCTCGTCGTGACGGGCGACTGAGAAACGCGACCAGAACGGGTTGAAATGGTGCGCCACCGCCCTGCCCGATGGCGCGACCTTTCGAATATCGAGGCTGGTTCGCGAAATGGAAACTTCCTCGCGGGCTCGGGCTGCCCGATAGTTCATCCGGAAGGCGCCATAGACAAGCAGCACATCGAGGCCGAAGAAGCCGAAGACCGGCCAGGCGCCCCTGGCGAGAAAAATAGCGCCGGTCGCAAGCCATGCGGCGGACAGTGTGCCCATCAGCACCATGAAGCCGGTGCGGCCGAGCGAGCGGTGCGGAGTCAGCAAGGCCTCGAAAAAGGGCTCATCCCGGGAGGAGTTTGTGTCGCTCATGGCGCTATAATATAGAGGGGCGATGCAAAACCCCAAGCAGAAAACGCGCGGCAAATCGAGCCTGCGCGACGGCGCCAAAGCCAAGCCCCGGCCTCGTTCGTCCACACCCTATTCCTTCTATTCGCTGGCCGAGGTGGACGAAATCTTCAGACGCTTTTCGGTGCAGCGGCCCGACCCCAAGGGCGAGCTTGAACATGTCAACGCCTTCACCCTGCTTGTCGCGGTGGTATTGTCGGCGCAGGCGACTGACGCCGGCGTCAACAAGGCGACACGCGCGCTGTTTGCTGCCGCAGATACGCCGCAGAAGATGCTGGCGCTAGGCGAACCGGCGGTCGGAGACTATATCCGTACAATCGGACTTTGGCGCAACAAGGC
>JBKJRE010000235.1:0-6574 GCA_046594775.1 Rhizobiaceae bacterium
TGCTTGGGCCCGGCATCCAGTCGTGAGCCCGTATTTCCATCTTATCGGGGAACAGCCACCCGCCAAGAATATGATTGGTTCCAGGCAACTCGCTCCCGCGATTACCCCATGTGGACGTCGGGCCCGGTGCAGATCGCCGCCGAAATGGCCGCCAGGTTGGTGGTCAGCGCGCCAAACGGCGCGGAGACCAGCGAAAACAGCCCGGTCACCGAGATCAGCGGCCCGGGCTCCGGGTGATAGCCGGCGGCCCGCAGCACTGCGAGTCCGGAGAGGTTCTGCGAGGCCATGGTGACGAGATAGAGCGGCAGCGCCAGCCCGACTGCCGCCGACAGCGAGAAGGTGGGAGCAATGAGCGTCAGCGTCGAGAGTTCAGGGACCGGTAGACCGCCGACGCGCCCTGTAAGGAACGCCGCGAGGCCGCCGCCGACCAGCACGGCAAGCACCGACAGCGCCGGATTGAACAGGCGGATGATGAAGAAGGCGGCAATCAGCGGCAAGATCAGCCAGGGATCGGCCGGAATGGTCTTGACAGCGCCTGTGGCGAAGGTGACGACGATGCCGGCGAGCATACCCGAAGCCACAGAGGCCGGGATTCTTGCGATCAGCCTCGTCAGCGGCCCGAACAGGCCCGTGGCGACCAGAAGCACGGCGGTGATGATGAAGGCGCCGACCGCGTCGGCCATGGTGAAGCCGCTGCTCGCCGCGACCAGGGCCGCGCCCGGCGTCGACCAGGCGGTGATGACCGGCATTCTTGTCCGCCATGACAGCCAGAGGCTTTCCGCCGCCATGGAAAGACAGATCGCGGTTACCCAGCTCGCCGTCTCAAGATGGGTCGCGCCGACAGCGTCGGCCGCCGCAATGATCAGCGCCAGAGTGCTGCCAAAACCGACAATCGCGGCGACAAACGCCGAAACCGGGATCGACAGGGGCATTGTCAGCCGGCCTGCCCGATAACGGCCTCAACGGCCCTGATCATCAGCTCAAGGTCCTGCGGCCGTGACAGCCGGTGGTCGCCATCGGGGACGAGCGACAGGGTGACGTCGTCGGCGGGCAGAAGCCCGACAAGCTTGAGCGCGTGCTCGTGCGGCACATCCGGGTCGGCCATTCCCTGGATGACGTGGACAGGGCAATGCGTGTCGATCGGGCCGGTCAGGACTAGATTGGTCCGGCCGTCGTCGATTAGCGCGCGTGTATACATATTGGGCTCTGGCGAATAGTCGGAAGGTTCCTCGAAATAGCCCCGCTCTGCCAGATCGCGCCTTTGGGCCTCCGTCAGCGACGGTTCGATCAACTCGGCGGTGAAGTCGGGGGCCGGCGCAAGCAGGACAAGGCCTGCGAGGCGGTCAGCCTGACCGGCCTTTCGCAGTTCCTGCGCCATGCGCAGCGCAATCCAGGCGCCCATGGACGAGCCGACGAGAATCTGCCGGCCCTGCGAGAAGGCGGCGAACACGGCCAGGCTTTCGCTGAGCCATGTCGAAACTGTCCCGTCCGCGAAGACGCCACCTGATTCGCCATGCCCGGAATAGTCATGTCGCAGGCATGCGCGGCCGTTACTGGAGGCCCAGTTGGTCAATGTCTCGGCCTTGGTGCCGAGCATGTCCGACCGGTAACCGCCAAGCCAGACGATGCCGGGGCTGTCGCCGGCAATTCGCCGTACCGCGATGGAATTTCCTCCAACGCAGAGAAATTCCGGAGTGCTAATGTCTTGTCTCATGCGGCAAGGCTTTTGCCACAACGGACCGCATACGGAAAGCGCTACAACGACCCGGCATCGACGGCGCCGGCGCGAAGCCGGTTGATTCAGGTGATTTATTCTCAAGCCTGTGCTATTGACTTGGCCCGCCTCGCCACGACATAGGCGCAGGCTGAAAATCCCGAACGTAACGGCATGAGGAGACGACGACCATTCGCAGACCATTCAAGGCTACCGCGCCCGTAAAAGGCGGCCCGCGCGCAAACACCGACATTCGTGTTCCCCGGGTTCAGCTTATCGGCGTAGATGGCGAAAACCGTGGCGAAGTGAGCATCAACGACGCGCTGCTGCTCGCTGAAGAGGTCGGACTGGACCTCGTTGAAATTTCCCCCAACGCTAATCCGCCTGTCGCCAAGATTCTCGATCTGGGCAAGTTGAAATACGCCAACCAGAAGAAGGCTGCCGAAGCCCGCCGGCATCAGAAGGTCGTCGAGATCAAAGAGATCAAGATGCGGCCCAACATCGATATTCATGACTACGAGACCAAGATGAAGGCAGTGCGGCGGTTCTTCGAAGAAGGGGACAAGGTCAAGCTGACCCTTCGCTTCCGGGGCCGTGAGATGGCGCATATGGAACTTGGCATGCAGCTTTTGAACAAGGTGCGTGAGGAAACGGCGACCATAGCCAAGGTTGAAGCCGAGCCGAAGCTTGAAGGCAGGCAGATGATGATGGTTCTGGCGCCGCGTTAGCGGCCCGGGCAGCCTCAAGGAAAGCCATGTCAGCCACCGCTACCCGCGACCTTGTAGCCTATCAGCGCGCGCGCCGACTTTCGTTGGCAGCGCTGCTTGCGCTGGTCTTTGCGGTCCTGCTTTTCGGCCAGTCGACCTTTCCCCCGGATACGACGGTTCACGAAGCGATCGAGATGGTGGGCATCGTGCTCATTGTCATCGGTATTGCCGGGCGACTTTGGTCGACGCTTTATATTGGCGGCCGCAAATCCGCACTGGTGGTTTCAGAGGGGCCATACTCGATCAGCCGCAACCCGCTTTATGTGTTCTCATCCATTGCCGCGATAGGTGTCGGCGCCCAGATGGGGTCGACAACGGCGGCGTTGGGATTCGGCCTGGCCTGCGCCATGGCCTTTCACTTCGTGATCCTGCGCGAGGAAAAGTTCCTGTCGGTCAGGCTTGGTCCGACCTACCAGGATTATCTTGCAAAGGTTCCGCGATTTTTCCCGCAACTGTCGCTGTATCGTGAGGGCGAGGCGATCGGCTTCAGTCCGGCAAGTCTGCTGAGAACACTGCTTGACGGACTGGTGTTTTTCGTGGCGATGCCGACCTTCGAACTGATCGACGCTGCGCAGCAATCCGGCACGCTGCCTGTCTTGTTCCGGCTGCCCTGAGCAACACCATGGCCGCCAACGGATGGCAGTATGCAGGTCAGTCCGTTCGTGATGAATTCCGATTGCTGGCGTCCGGATAGATCCACGCGTAACTGAAATGGTAGAACTCGCCCTCCCTGCCGTGATGGTAGGGCATGGCGATATCGTGACCCTCTATTTGCCCGGCCGGGACACCGGACGCTTCATTGAGCCAACTCTGAAGTTCGTCCAAGGGTTTCGCCATCGGCTTGCCGTTCCGGCTACGCCAGATGACCAGCACCGGATGGTTCGCATCAAAAATATAGGGCTCCTGAAAGCGCTCGTAGTCCGGTGCGGTGACGGCAATATCGCTGGTATGCAGCCGGACGTTGCCGGCCAACTGCTGGTCGCCAGCGAGTATGAGAGAAGGTCGGTCGCTCTTAGTCGCGAGAATTGCGGTGATTGCCGGGCCGTAGGGAACGTTCTGCTTGCCGTCCAGCCCCAGTGACCCAAGATAGGGGCGCGCGCCGAGCACGAGCGGGACCATCACCATGATGGCAAGCACAATGACGCCGAATCTGTGGGAAGCCGCCGTTCGCTCCGCGCCCGAAGCTTCGAGTTTCGCGCAAAGATAGATGGGAAACAGGAAAAATAGCGGGATCAGCCAGCGATCCCTCATACTACTCGCCTCGCCTACCAGCACGACCAGCGCCAGAACCGCGATCAAGATCAAGAACATGCGCCCAAACAGCCTGGTCCACCGATTCTCGGCCTTCCATGAATCCAGAAGGCCGCGGCCGAAAGCGATGAGAAAGATGAGCAGAGTAGGCAGCGCAACGCCCGCCACGGCCACAGCCAGGGAAAGCATGCCATTTCCCAGCTGTTGGATGCCGTCACCGCCTGCATCGGTAGTCAACTTGCCGAGCGTTCGTCCGGTTGCCTCCGGGACGTGGTCCATGAACCAGATCGCATGCGGCGCCAGGATGGCGGCCGCGATTGCGGTGGTGAGAAAAATCCGGGGGTTGAAAAGTCTGGCGCGCCATTGATTTTCGGGCAGCACGGACATGACGGCGGCGAACGGCAGAAGCACGAAATTATACTTCGACAGAATGCCAATTCCGAGGGCAACGCCAGTAAGCGCGTAGTTGAGCGTGGTCGGCCGCTGCAGCGCACGAATGAAGAAATGCATGAACATGCAGGCGGCGAAGAGCAGCCCAACCGTGTGCGTCAGGTCGCGCTGCGCGCCATAGCTGACCACCGGGATGGTGAGCAGGCCGAGCGTTGCGATGATGGCAAGCTTCCGGTCTCGAACGACCAGCCTGGCGGTGAGCCCGAACAGCAAGTAGCAGAAGAACAGCATGACGTTCTTGAGAAGCGAAAGGGCCAGCACTGTGTCGCCGAGCAGCTGGACCACGCCATATTGCAGCCAGTTGTAGAAGGGAGGCTGGGAATCGTAACCGACAGCAAGCCATTGCGTAAGAAACAGCTGCTGGGCTTCGTCGAGTTCGAGCGATGCCGGCGCCGCCATGCGAAGCAGCACATTGATGGCAAAATAGATCGCCAGCAGCAAATAGACACTGCCAGGGTTTCGCGCGAGACGGTCGATCATGCTATTTGCGTTTGTGCAGATTGCGCACAAAGTAGTTTCTGGCCCCGCCTTCGGGCCGCGCCAGAATTTCCGCCAGGATTCCGGTGCTGACCATCTGCGCCGCCGCCACGAAGAGCATCACCGCAATGATCAGCAGCGGCCGCGTGCCGATACCCTGGCCGAGCAAAAACTTGAGCGCGAAGAGATACGCGAACATCAACCCGCTGACGGCACCGAAGGTCAATCCGATGACACCGAAAAAGTGGCCGGGGCGATGTCGGAAGCTCATAAAAAACATCACCGAGAGCAGGTCGAGGATAACGCGGAAGGTTCGCGAGAGCCCATATTTGGACAGCCCGAATCGCCGTGCGCGGTGGGTGACCACGGTTTCGTCAATGCGCGACGTTGGCGCCACGCTGGCGATAAGCGCTGGAATGAAACGGTGCATGCCGCCCATGATCCTGATCTGTCTTGCGACGTCGCCGCGGTAGACCTTCAGCCCGCAGCCATAGTCATGGACCTTGACGCCGGTGAATTTGCGGATCAGCCGGTTGGCTATCTTCGACGGGATCAGCCGCAGCATGAGGCCGTCCTGGCGGTCCTTGCGCCAGCCGCACAGCAGGTCGAGCTGGTTCTCCTCCAGCAGGGCGATCATCCTGGGGATGTCCTGGGGATCGTTCTGCAGGTCCCCGTCCAGTGTCGCAATCAGCCGACCGCGTGAAGCATCGATGCCGGCCTGGAGGCCAGCCGCCTGGCCGAAATTGCGCTGCAGTTCGACGATGCGCAGATCGAGACCGTCGCGTGCGAATTCCTTGCCTGCATGGGCCAGCGTGCCATCGGTCGAGCCGTCGTCGACGATGATCAGCTCCCACGGTTTGCCAAAACCCTTCAGCGCGTCACAGATGCTCTCGACGAGAGGTCCGACGCTATCCTCCTCATTATAGAGAGGGACCACGACAGAGAGATCGATTTCGCTTAAAGCGTCACCGGAAACCTTCGGAAAGGGTTGAGTTTGCGGCAAATCGAGATCCTCGAGGCAAGTCCTGTTCAGGCGCGCCCTGTTACATCAGCGGTCCGACTTAGGCAAATGCGGGTCCGTGGGTGGCTAATGGGACGATGCAAGAAAACTGGATGACCAGAAATAGCGTCGTGCTGCTCACCGTCGCACTGGTTCTTGGCTATGCCGGGTTTGTCCAGTGGATGTGGGGATGGCCGGAAATTCTCGCCGAATGGCGCGAAGTCGGCTTCGGCGAGATCATGGCGGCTCTGTCCTTGCTGGTCGGCACGTATTTTGTCAGGACCTGCCGGATGCGGGACTATTTTCCGCGCGAGACCGCCGGGCAGTTTCTCAGGCTGTTTCGCGTTACCCAGGTTCACAATATCCTCAACATCATGCTGCCATTCCGGACGGGTGAGAGCAGCTTTCCGATTCTCATGCGTCCCGAATTTGGCGTGCCGCTCGCCCACGGCACGGCCGCGCTGCTGGTGCTCAGGCTGCTCGACCTGCATGCCTTGCTGGCGACTGCCGGACTTGGCCTGCTTACCGCAGGCGGATTTGGCGCCGGGGCGACGCTCCTATGGCTGTGTTTTCTGGTCTTGCCGCTATGCGCTTTCCCTTTGCGCGTACCGCTGATGGCGGCAGCGCGCGCCAACCGCTCGAAACGGATTTCCAAACTGATGGCCGAAATCGATGACGGTATTCCGCGCGACCTGTTGGCGTTCGTGCGCGCCTGGCTCTTCACAGGCGTGAACTGGGGGGTCAAGGTTGTCGTGCTGGCATGGGTCCTCAATCTACTGGGCGTCGTGTCGCTCGCCGCCTGCTTCGGGGGTGCGCTCGGCGGTGAATTATCGGCGATCCTGCCGGTTCACGCGCCGGCTGGCGTCGGCACCTACCCGGCAGGCATCGTCGCCGGCGCCACGGCCTTCGGTGCGG
>JBKJRE010000307.1:0-2779 GCA_046594775.1 Rhizobiaceae bacterium
GCGCGCCAGCGACGTTCGCCGGCGATAATTTCGTAGCGTCCGGGCTCCGCCTTGTGCCGCACCAGCACGGGCTGCACGATGCCGTGCTCGCGTATGGAATGGGCCAGATCGGCGAGATCTGCATCGCCGAAATGTCGCCGTGGGTTTTTCGGGTTTGGCGAAACAAACTCGATCGGCACACGGTGGTCTACCGGGGGTTGGCCGAGGGTCTGCTCGGGCGCCTGCGGCTTATCCATTTCGCCAATCAGCGCAGCAAGGCCCCGCCCGAGCCGTTTCTTGGAAAGATCTTCCGCCATATTCCGTCCAGTTGTTGCGGTGCCGAATCGAGCACTAGGCCGCGTGAAGACTGCGTTCGCGCCGGATCACTTCCGACGCAAGCTGAAGATAGGCCTGGCTGCCGGAGCATTTCAGATCGTAGAGAATTGCGGGCTTGCCGTAGGAGGGCGCCTCGGAAACTCTCACGTTGCGCGGGATAACCGTCTTGTACACTTTGTCGCCCATGTGAGCGCGGACATCATCGACGACCTGGTTGGCAAAATTGTTCCGCCCGTCAAACATGGTCAGAACGATTCCCTGGATGACCAGATCGGGGTTGATCGAATTGCGCACCTGCTCGACGGTTTCGAGCAATTGGCTAAGGCCCTCAAGCGCGAAAAATTCGCATTGCAGCGGGACCAAAACCGAATCCGCGGCAGCCATGGAGTTCAGGGTCAAAAGGTTGAGGGATGGCGGGCAATCGATCAGCACGTATGTAAATCCCGCGTTTCGCGCTGCTGAATCCCTTACAGCGTTGCGGAGACGCAAAACCCGATCCGGCGCGCTGGCGATCTCCATTTCGATGCCGAGGAGATCCAGTGTCGATGGAACGATCGACAGGCCGGGCACCGCCGTCGCCATCGCAGCCTGTTCGAGATTGAGGGCGCCGGTCAAGACGTCGTAGGACGAAACGGCGCGGTCGCGGCGATCAATGCCAAGACCGGTGCTCGCATTTCCCTGCGGGTCGAGATCGACGATCAGCACGCGTTCGCCGATTGCAGCCAAAGCGGTGGCGAGGTTGATGGCAGTCGTCGTCTTGCCAACCCCGCCCTTCTGGTTCGCGACAGTTATGATGCGTGGTCCGGTATTCATCATAAGGCTTTGTTCAGACACGTGATTCGGTCGTGGTCAGCTGCGTCGGGCAAGCCGGCTGATTTCGAGCACCACGCCTTGCGGATCGACCTTGCTGGGATGTTCTACCAGATCGAACGACCAGAGGTGAAGGCTTTCTTGCACTTCTGTCCGGTAATCCCGGCCTTTATGGAACAGTCCGCTGGACCCCTTGTTCAGCCACGGCTCGGTCGCCGCCAGAAGCTGGCCGAGAGGAGCCAGGGCTCGCGCGGTAACGACTTCCGGACGGTCAACGGCGCCGCCGACATCCGCGATACGCTTGGCGTGAACCGTCGCTGGAAGATTGAACTCGCCTACGGCGGCCTGTAGAAAACCCGCCTTTTTCCGATTGCTTTCAATAAGATCGACATGAGCGCCCGGTCTTTCGGCGAAAAGGAAAGCCAGGATCAGACCCGGAAAACCGCCACCCGAGCCCAAATCCAGCCATTGCATGGCGTTGGGTGCCAAGCGCAAAAGCTGAGCGCTATCGAGGATGTGACGGGTCCACACATCTGTGAGTGTGGATGCGGCGCTCAAGTTTATCCGCTTGCACCACTTGTGGAACATACTTTCGAAGGCCAACAGCCTGTCGAATGTTTCACGTGAAACGCTGCCAGCAACACTTTCCAGCGACTCAACTGAGGGCTTCAAGCAGCACCGACCTGCAGAGCCCGTTCGGAATGCCTGATATGCGACACAATGATGGCAAGTGCGGCGGGAGTCATACCATCTATTCGCTGCGCGTCTGCCAGTGAACGCGGTCTGCGCATTTGCAGCTTTTGCTTGATTTCATTGGATAATCCCGGCACAGAAGAGAAATCCATCTGGAGCGGTATCATCCGCTGTTCCTCGCGCTGAATCTGCATGGCATCAGCTGCCTGCCTGTCAAGATATACGGCGTAACGCGCCTCGATCTCCAACCGCTCGGCCGTCGTCGGATCGATAGATGCCAGTTCCGGCCAGATTCGGGAAAGCACCTCTACTGTTATTTCCTTGGTCGCGAGCAGGTCGTACGCGGAGCGGCGCACGCCATCGTGGTTCAGCTCAAGCCCTTGCTTCTTCGCCTCATTTGGTGTGGTCGATACCGCCTGCGCGAGGTTGCGCGCCTGTATCAGCTTGGCCTGCAACTGCGAAAAACGCCCCTGGCGTTGAAGCGAGACGACCCCGAGCCCGATGGCGAATGGCGTAAGGCGCTCATCCGCGTTATCGGCGCGTAGAGAGAGCCGGAATTCGGCCCGAGACGTGAACATACGATAGGGCTCGGCGATTCCACGACAGGTTAAATCATCAATCATTACACCGACATAGGACTGAGTGCGACTGAATATGACCGGTTTTTTATCCCCAATGCCACGAGCGGCATTCAGACCAGCGACAATCCCCTGCGCCGCCGCCTCTTCGTAACCTGTTGTCCCGTTTATCTGGCCAGCCAGGAAGAGGCCGCCTACCAATTTGGATTCTAGAGTCGCCTCAAGTTGACGCGGGTCGATATGATCGTATTCGATCGCGTAGCCCGGCTGGGTCATTACGGCCCGCTCAAGCCCCGGGATGGTCTTGAGAAGCTCCAGTTGGACATCCTCCGGAAGCGAGGTCGAGATACCGTTGGGATAAACCGTAGGGTCCTCCAGTCCTT
>JBKJRE010000322.1:0-3516 GCA_046594775.1 Rhizobiaceae bacterium
CATCGGGCTGGAATTCGGCCGCAAGCCGCGGCCGCGCAAGCCCGGCGTCACCGGCATGCCGACACCCAACTGAAGCGGCGTACCGGCATCGCGGCTGGCCCTGACGTTCGGGAAACCGATTCAAACTTGTCGCGGCCAAAAAAGGTCAATAGGCTTACCCAAAAGCCGGTCGAGAGCCTCGGGAGGTCATTTGCAGCCGGCGCCGAAAAAAAGGGGAAGCAGTATGACTGGCAAAGAACTTTGGCTGTCGTTGGCGGCAGGCGCATTGATTTCGTTCGGGGGCCTCGCTCAGGCGCAGGACCGTGTCGTGAACGTCTACAACTGGTCCGACTACATCGATGACTCCATCATCGGCGATTTCACCAAGGAGACCGGAATCAAGGTCGTCTATGACGTCTTCGACTCCAACGAAATCCTCGAGACCAAGCTGCTTGCGGGCGGCACCGGCTATGATGTCGTCGTTCCGACCGGAACCTTCCTGGCGCGTCAGATCCAGGCCGGCGTGTTCCAGAAGCTCGACAAGTCGAAACTGCCCAATCTCTCCAACATGTGGGACGTGGTGTCGGAACGCACCGCCATCTACGACCCGGGCAATGAATACTCGATCAACTACATGTGGGGCACCACGGGCATCGGCTACAATGTCAACAAGGTGCAGGACGCGCTGGGCATCGACAAGATCGACAGCTGGGATATCGTGTTCAAGCCCGAGAACTTGGCCAAGCTTGCCGATTGCGGCGTCTACATGCTCGACGCGCCGGCCGAAATGATCCCGGCGGCGCTGAAATATCTGAAACTGGATCCCAACGCCACCGACCCGGACAAACTGGCCAAGGCAGAGGAACTGCTGCTCAGCATCCGGCCTTCGATCCGCAAATTCCACTCCTCCGAATACATCAACGGCCTCGCCAATGGCGACATCTGCCTTGCGGTCGGCTGGTCGGGCGACGTCTTCCAGGCGCGCGACCGCGCCGCCGAGGCGGATCAGGGTGTATCGATCGACTATTCGATCCCGAAGGAAGGCGCGCAGATGTGGTTTGACCAGATGGCCATCCCCGCCGATGCGCCGCATGTTGCCGAGGCGCATGAGTTCCTCAACTACATCATGCGGCCCGACGTCATCGCCAAGGCCTCCAACTATGTCTTCTACGCCAATGGCAACAAGGCCTCCCAGGCCCTGCTCGACAAGGAAGTGATCGACGATCCTGCAGTCTATCCGGACCAGGAAACGATGGCGAACTTGTACACCACCGTACCGCTCGATCCCAAGACCCAGCGCCGCGTGACCCGTATCTGGACCAAGATCGTCACCGGTCAGTGACGATCGGCAAGGAGCCCCGGCCGGCAATGCGCCGGGCTTTTTCTTCTTGGGGCGTAACCGCGGGCCCGGAGGGCAGATGAAATCGCTCGGCAGCATCAGAAGACAATTCGAGCCTTGGAACGACCCTCAAGCGAAGCCCTACATTGTCTTTGAAAACGTCACCAAGCGCTTTGGCGATTTCACCGCCGTAAACAACCTATCGCTGTCCATCTACGAGAAGGAATTCTTCGCCCTGCTGGGCGCGTCGGGCTGCGGCAAGTCCACCCTTCTCAGAATGCTCGCCGGCTTCGAGGAGCCGACATCGGGTCGCATCCTGCTCGACGGACAGGACATGCGCGGCATCCCGCCCTACCGCCGCCCGGTCAACATGATGTTCCAGTCCTACGCGCTGTTTCCGCACATGACGGTCGAGGCCAACATCGGTTTCGGGCTGAAGCAGGAGGGCATGCCGAAGGTGAAGATTCAGGAACGCGTCACCGACATGCTGAAGCTGGTCAAGCTTGAGGAGTTCGCCAAGCGCAAGCCGCACCAGCTTTCCGGCGGCCAGCGCCAGCGTGTGGCGCTCGCCCGCTCGGTCGCCAAGCGGCCCAAGGTTCTGTTGCTCGACGAGCCGCTCGGCGCGCTCGACAAGAAGCTGCGCGAGGAGACCCAGTTCGAGCTGATGGATCTGCAGCATTCGCTTGGACTGACCTTCGTCGTCGTCACGCATGACCAGGAAGAGGCCATGACCATGGCCGATCGTATCGCCATCATCGACAAGGGCGAGGTCATGCAGGTGGCTACCCCCGCCGAGGTCTACGAGGCGCCGGGATCGCGCTTCGTCGCCGGCTTCGTCGGCAATGTGAACATGTTCGAGGGCACGGTATCGGCGAGCGACGCCGGCGTCGCCCGAATAAAGGGACAGAGCGGCGCCGAGATTCTCGTTGAGAATGCCGGCGACGCCGTGACCGGGAACGCCGTCTCCTTCGCCATACGGCCCGAGAAGATCAAGGTCTCGTCGCGCCGCCCGGAAGGGGTCGCCAACGCCATGGAAGGCGAGGTCTACGATCTCGCCTATCTCGGCGACATGACAGTCTACCATGTCAGGCTGGACGACGGGCAACTGGTGAAGGCTTCCGCGCTCAACAGTGCGCGCGCCAGCGATGATGCGCTGAGCTGGAACGACCGCGCATGGATATCCTTCCCGCCCGATGCCGGCATCGTGCTGACGAGATAGGATCGGCATGTCCAACGTCGCCATATCGGCCGATCAGGCCGCCGCTAGCCGGGCGGCGGGCCGTCCCTTCCTGCCGCGCGCCGCGTCGGGCCTGCTCAGCCGCCTCGTCATCATCGTGCCCTATCTCTGGCTGCTCGTCTTCTTCCTCGTTCCCTTCTTCATCGTCTTCAAGATATCGCTGTCGCAGACGGCCATCGCCATGCCGCCCTATGTCCCGGCGTTCAGCATCGAGGACGGAATTGGCGGGTTCTTCTCGCAACTCGGCGAAATGAACTTCGACAATTATGTCTGGCTGACCGAGGACATGCTCTACATCAACGCCTATATTTCGAGCATCCTCATTGCCGCAGTGTCGACCGTGCTCACCCTGCTCGTCGGCTACCCCATCGCCTACGGCATGGCGCGCGCCCCCGCCAATTTGCGCCCGACATTGCTGATGCTGGTCATCCTGCCCTTCTGGACGTCGTTTCTGATCCGCGTCTACGCCTGGATCGGCATCCTGAAGCCCGAGGGGCTCCTCAACCAGTTCCTGCTGGCCATCGGCGTCATCGACGATCCTCTGCTCATCATGAACACCAATACCGCGATCTATATCGGCATCGTCTATTCCTACCTGCCCTTCATGATCCTGCCGCTTTATGCCGCACTGGAGAAAATGGATTATTCGCTCATCGAGGCGGCGCAGGATCTCGGCTGCACGCCGATCCGCGCCTTCTGGAAGATCACCTTCCCCCTGTCCTTGCCGGGCGTCATCGCCGGCTGCATGCTGGTCTTCATCCCGGCCGTCGGCGAGTTCGTCATTCCGGATCTGCTCGGAGGATCCGAGACGCTGATGATCGGCAAGACCTTGTGGAACGAGTTCAATGCCAATCGTGACTGGCCGGTGTCGGCAGCCGTGGCGACCATTCTGCTGCTCATTCTGGTGGTGCCGATCATGTTCTTCCAGCATGCGCAGTCCAAAGCCGACGGCGAGGGGAGA
>JBKJRE010000329.1:0-5339 GCA_046594775.1 Rhizobiaceae bacterium
GATGCCCTTCATCGAAATGCCGCAACGCGACGAGGCGTTGCCCTCGATGACCAGCAGCCCGCCGCGACCGGTGGCGCCGGCATACTGGCTGGCGTCGCCTTTCACGAAGATCGCGCCCGACATCATGTTTTCGCCGACCCCGGGACCGACCGATCCATGCACCGTGATGGTCGCCTCGCTGTTCATGCCGCCGCAATAGTAGCCGACGCTGCCGTGCACATCGACCTTGACCGGTCCGTCAACACCAACGGCGACCGAATGGCTGCCCTTCGGGTTTATGACTTCCCAGGCCGTCTCGTTGGAGCCTTCCTTGATGTGATGCAGCGCATGATTGAGCTCCCGCAGGGTGGATGTGGCCAGATCGACTGTCGGCATGATGCTCAATGTTCCCAGAAATAAACTTTGGAGGGCTCCGGCTCCCAGATTTTCGCATCCTCGATGCCGGGCAGATTGGCGAGCGCGCGATATTCCGAACCGAAGGCGACATAGCGGTCGGTTTCGGCCAGCACCGCCGGCTTGCAGGCGATCGGGTCACGCAGGACGCCGAAGCCGTCCTTGGTGCCGACGACGAAAGTGTAGAAGCCGTCGAGGTCCGAGAGCCCCGCCTCGAGCGCCTGGCCGAGATTCATGCCATGCGCCATCTTGTTGGAAAGATAGGCGGCGGCGACCTCGGTATCGTTCTCGGTCTCGAATTTCATGCCGTCGCGCTTCAGTTCGCGGCGCAGATTGTTGTGGTTGGACAGCGAGCCATTGTGCACCAGGCACTCGTCGGGACCGGTCGAGAAGGGGTGCGCGCCAAGTGTCGTGACAGCGGATTCGGTCGCCATGCGCGTGTGGCCGATGCCATGCGTGCCGGTCATCTTGGCAAGCGCAAAGCGCTTGACCACATCGGCGGGCAGCCCCACCTCCTTGTAGATCTCGATGGCGTCTCCGGCGCCCATCACGCGGACGTCAGGCCGCAATTCGGCAATGGCGGCGCGCGCCTCTTCAAGCTTGGCCGAGGGCACCTCGATCACCGCGTGCGTCGATTTGGCGAGCAGCGAGACCTCGACGCCGAGCGTCTTGGTAAGTTCCTTGTCGAGCCCGGCGAAGTCGCGCTCGGGGGTTGCCGACTGAATGGTGATCTTGCTGTGCTTGCCGTCATTCGAGCCGTAAATGGCGATGCCGGCGCTGTCGGGACCGCGATCGGTCATCGACACCAGCATTTCCGACAGGAGCGCGCCGAGTTGCGGCTCCATCGACTTGTCCTTGAGGAACAGACCCACAATGCCACACATGGCGACACCCCTTGTTTGATGACCTTTACAATCAGTAGCGAAGCACGGAAACAAATTCAACTGGTATGAAAAAAATATTCCTCTAATTATCAGTCGGCGCTTCTCCGGACGCGCGCGTCACGCGACTGGCGTAGTCCCATCGCGCATGGCGGATGCGGGCTATCCGGTAAGCGTCGAGCACCGACAGGGCATAGATAAGGATGCCGCCGGCATGGCGCCCGATGAAACTCGCGTGGTCAGGCGCGATCTTCATCGTCACCCAGGCGAGGATGACCGTGAAAAACACGAACTGCAAGCCGCGTCCGGCCATGCCCAGCATGACATGACCGCAGCCGGGAAACAGCGCCGCAAACAGTACGAGATAGGGATTTGCCGGGCGCGGTTCGGATGGCGTCATGCTGCGACCTCCAGCGCCTGGCGGTTGATGGCCACCCTCAGGCCGGACAGTGCGGCGAGCAGGGCAGCGACAGTATTCGGGTCGATTCTTGCGCCGGAGAATTCGGCCTGGCGGAAGACGCCGTAGCGGGCGCGATCAGCTTCGGCAAGCAGCCAGACAAGCCGGACGCCGTTTCGGGTGATGAGAAGTTCCTTGGCCCGGCCATCCTCGAAGACCCCGAGATGCCGGGCGATCAGTTCAAGCGGCAGATCCACGCCGGGGCTTTCTGTGCGTATGACCGCGCCCTCCGGAAAATTCGCCGGCGTATCGAGCGTGTGCTGCAGGAAATCGAAATTCGAAAACGTCGTAACGGAGGCCGGCCGCATCATCATGTCGAATGTCGCGGGGATCCGGGTCTCCCCCGAAACCGTGACGCTCAGCCAGAGGGCTGGCAGTTTGCGCGTGGCGAGCGTGTCGACAATGGTGCGCAGCTGGACCGGACGTCCCCGCCATTTGCCGGCGAAAGTGACGACGCCAGCGGTGCCGTCGGAGACGTCGCGAACATCGTCAACGACAGCGCCGATGCTGGCCAGGTCAGCCGCCAGCAGTGCGGCGGCCTTTTCGCGCGAACGCCCCACAAGATGGATGAGGTGGGCGCAAAGCCCCAGAAGAAGCGCAGCCGCCAGCAGGGCAGATGTCATGTGCGCCTCCCGGACCGCAGCCCGGACGTTGCCATCCGGGCTGCCGTGTTTCGAGGCATCAGTATCCTTGCGGCTTCGGCCATGGCATCGAGAACTGGTCGGCGCGCCGCACGAATTTGTAGCGGTAGAAGTGGAACCACAGCGATATCAGGAAGTAGAAGGCTACCATTGCGATCAACTGCGAACCGAAGCCAAGGAAGATGGCGAAGAAGGTGATGCAGCAGAGGACCAGCAGCACGATCGCCGGGATCGGGTGGAACGGGTGCGTGTAGCCCCGCCGGATCGAGCCGAGCGGCCACTTCCTGCGGAACATCATGATGTTGATCGACATGAAGGTATATTGCAGCACGCCCGACAGGATCGAGAAGGTGATCGCCTGGTTAAGGTCGGCAATGAAGGCGAAAGCCATGGCGATCGGCAGCAGGAACAGGATCGAGCGGTAAGGCGTGCGATACTTGGGATGAACCGCCGAGAACCAGATCGGCAGATAGCGGTCACGTCCTAGCGAGAACCAGGCGCGGGCGGCGTCGTTGATGCAGCCGTTCGCCGAAGCGACGGCGGACAGCACCGTACCCCAGAAAAGAACGAACTCGAGCGCACCGCTGCCGGTGACGCGTGCTGCGTCATAGAGCGGGAAGAAGGTGAAGCCGAGATATTCCCACGGCAGCAGGCTGGCGCAGACATACCAGGTGATCGCCGCGGCAATGAGCAGCGTGATCATGCCGGCCATGGTTCCGTAAGGCAGCGAGCGCGCCGGCGAGCGGACTTCTTCGGCCGCCTGCGTCGTGCCCTCGATGCCAAGGTAGTACCATATGCCGAACTGGAAGGCCGCAATGACGCCTATCCAGCCATAGGGCAGCGCGTTTTCGGGCGTCACCAGTTGGCCGAGCTGCAGCACGACGCCCTGGCTCCACGGCTGCACCGAGAAGAACAGGATGAGGATCGACAGATAGGCCAGCGCGGTGATGACGAAATTGAAATTCAGCGTCATCAGAACGCCGCGATAGTTGAGCCAGGCCAGAAGCGAGATGGTCAGGACCACGAAGCCGTGTCGCTCAAGACCTTCGACACCGGCGACCGTGATCAGCAAATCGCCAACCAGGATGGAGTCGGAAACTTCCAGCATGGTGTAGGCGAAGACCAGGAACAAGGCGACGTTGAAGGCCATCAGCGGGCCGACGATGTGCTTGGCCTGGGCATATTGCCCGCCGGCGGCGGCGACCGTGGAGGTGACCTCCGAATCGATCATCGCGACGGAGGTGTAGAGCAGGCCGACTACCCAGCAGACGATCAGCGCGGCAAGCGCGCCGCCCTTGTCGGCGGAGAAGTTCCAGCCGGTGAATTCGCCGACAAGAACGATGCCGACGCCCAGCGCCCAGACATGGACAGGGCCAAGGACGCGCAGCAGCGATACGCGATCGCCGTGGATCGCGGGCGGCAGGGAGGATGCGCTGGTATCGGTCATATTCTGTGCTCCTCGGCGGCAGCTTCAAGTTCGCCTTCCCGCGACGAGGTCAGAACCTCTTCGGAATAGGTCGTGTCGGTCTTGAACCAATCGAACAGCATCCACAGTACGAGCGCGGCAGAGATGCCCCAGGCTGCGTATGACAATGTAAACCACATAGGATTCCCCCCGAACGTAGCTTGTTCTTATTTATCGTCGAATTTTTCGGCGATCACTTCGCGGTATTCCTTGTCCGACGCACGGAAGAGGAAGACGAAATAGCCGATCAGCACGACCGCCATGATGATGAGGGTCGGCCAGTCGATGATGTAGTGAAACCGGTTTTGGATGATGTCATGCGCGGTCTCGGGCGTGTAGCCCAGTTTCTCCCAGATGCCAGACATCGTGGCGTTCTGCTTCAGCGTTTCCCAGGTCACGACATCGAGCTTGTCGATCTTCTTTTCGGCGCCGGCGAGGCCGAGCTTGAGCGGCAGCCAGAGGGCGACGAAAATCGCGACGACGACAAAGAAAATATCGAAAATCTGGCCGGCCTTGCTCTGTACCGGCGGCACGTATCTAGCCATGGTTCACTCCCCCTCAGTTCGGCCGATTGCGGTTTTCATCATAGTGCTTGATGTCCAGCCCGTAGATGAAATCCTTGTCCAGCTTGTAGTTCCTGACCATCGCCAGGATGGCGGCGGTGTTGAAGATCAGCACCGCGGCGGCGGCGGCCGCGACGACGACCTTGATCCCGCCAACCGGTATGTGCGGCCAGGTCATGTACAGGACGAAAAGGATGGTGACCCACAGAAGGGCCACAAGCAGAAGCGCTCCGCGGACATCGGAGCGATACATGGAATCTATGCGCTGTTTCAGGTCGGCCATTTCTTCCCCTCCTTGGAACTTCGCGGCGTCCCGGCCACGGTCCAAACCTCTTCACTCTTTCAAGAGAGTGAAATTATTTTCATCAAAACACGCCGATTGCGGCACTTTGTCAAGTCGCTTTTATCCGCCGTCACCAAGAACCCCCGGTAATCTTTTTTGCCTCTTAGGAAAACATTTTACACAGCAGTATTGAACATTTGGCCGAATTCGCGACAATGTTGGCAAGCTCGCCAGCCATCTGGCGGCGCCTGAAACAATGTTCGCCAAAGCGGAGACCCATCCCATGACCCGATCCTGGAGATTTTCGAGCCTGATCGACCGCCATCGCGCGCTCGGATCGAACCTCGAGGACTGGAGCGGCATGGGAACCGCCTGGAGCTATTCTGGCGATCCGGATGCCGAGTACATCGCCATCCGCACCAAGGCCGGGCTGATGGACGTGTCGGGCCTGAAGAAGGTGCATGTCACCGGACCGCACGCCTCGCACATGCTCGACCTCGCCACCACCCGCGACGTGGAAAAGATCTATCCCGGCAAGTCGGCCTATGCCTGCATGCTGAACGAGGCGGGAAAATTCACCGACGATTGCATTCTCTACCGCACCGGGCCGAATTCGTGGATGGTCGTGCATGGCTCGGGGACCGGCCATGAGGAAC
>JBKJRE010000400.1:0-3358 GCA_046594775.1 Rhizobiaceae bacterium
GCCGAACCCGAGACCATCACCTCAATCGGAATGCGGGAGTGGGCGCATATCGGTCAATCCAAATGACCTTTGGTATGACCTCTTCCGACAGGCCACTAGTCACGAAAAGCTATTCCTGCATGGTTTTTTCGCCGTCGCCGAAGATACCGCCACGCTGGCTGACCTGAATACCGGCCGGCCCCAGAATGATGGCGAACAAGACCGGCAGGAAGAACAGAATCATGGGCACGGTGAGTTTCGGCGGCAGGGCCGCAGCCTTTTTTTCGGCCGCGTTCATACGCATGTCACGGCTTTCGCTTGCCAGTACCCGAAGCGCATGAGCCACTGGCGTACCGTAGCGCTCAGCCTGAACCAGCGCCTGAGTCACCGACTTGACCGATTCAAGACCTGTCCGGCTCACCAGATTGTCATAAGCCTGCTTTCGGTCCGGCAGATAGGACAGTTCCGCATTGGTCAGAATGAATTCCTCGGCCAGGGCAACAGACTGGCCACCGATTTCATCGGCCACCTTCCGGATGGCAGCCTCGATCGACATACCGGATTCAACGCAGATCAGCATGAGGTCAAGGCCATCTGGCCAAGCCATCTGAATTGATTGCTTGCGCTTCGTAGCGCGGTTGTTGACGTAAAGAACCGGCGCATAAAAGCCACCATAGGCGACGACAACGCAAACGAACGCCTTCACAAAGGTCGACCGTTCCGGAAGTCCCCCTAGCAAGAATGTGTAGGCAGCAGCAGCCGCGAAGAAGACGAACGGCAGCACCAAGCGGAAGAACAGGAACTTTGTCAGCGGATTCTGCCCGCGAAAACCTGCGACCTTCAGTTTGGCGAGCGTCCCTTCGTCAACGAGCGCGCGCCGAAGGTCGAGCCTGTCAACGATCGCCCTCATCCCGACGGACTGCTCCTCACGCAAGCCCTTGCGACGACGGTCGGCCTCCACGGCAAGGCGCGCGCGCTGCCGGGCGCGAAGTTCGTCGCGTTCCAGCGCAACCGATTTCATCCTAGACTTCAATGTGTTGCCGCTCAGCGCCGGCATCAGCGTGAAGATGGTCGCGAAAACTGCGATCCCCACCAGCAGGGCGACGAGGAACGTCGGGTCGGTTATTGCCTTGACGACTTGTGCGGTCATGTTGCGCTGGCCCTATACATCGAAGTTCATCATCTTACGCATCACAAAGATGCCGATGGACATCCAAATGCCCGAGACGCCTAGGATCAGATGGCCGGTGCTCGTCGTAAACAGCGGCATGATGTAATTGGGACTGGAGAGATAAACGAGACAAGCCACGACAAAAGGCAGCGCACCAATGATCACAGCCGACGCCTTGGCTTCCATAGAAAGCGCCTGAACCTTTGCCTTCATCTTCTTGCGGTCCCGAAGCACGCGCGAAAGGTTGCCCAGAGCCTCGGAAAGATTGCCGCCGGCTTGTTGCTGGATCTGAATCACAATCCCGAAGAATCCGGCCTCTGAACAGGGCATTGTCTCCGGCATGCGCATTGCGGCCTCGGGTATCGACATGCCAATTTGCTGCGATTCGACTATGCGGCGGAATTCGCTTCTGACCGGCTCCGGCGCCTCGCTGGCGATCAACCTGATGCCGTCGTTGAGCGGCAGACCCGACTTCACGGCCCGTACGATAATATCCAGGGCGTTGGGAAATTCGTTCAGAAACGCTTTAACGCGCCGGCCACGCTTGAACGACACGAACCAGCGGGGCAAACCAAACGTACCGGCGAGCAAAGCGCCGGGCAGAACCAACAGGGGCGCCTTGAGAAAATAGGCCAAAATGGTGACGATGACGCCGCAAACCCCCGAATAGACGTAGAACCGTTCGACGGTGACTTTCATGCCGGCCTGACGCAATTGAACCTTGAGCGGCGGCTTGCGAATGCTCTTGTCCGACGCCAGTTGCTTTGCATCCAGATCCTTGAGAGAATCCTGGACCGATTTGCGGCGCTTGGTAGCTTCTGCGGCACGGTCGCGCGACGCCAGCGCCACTGATCTATCGGTTTCTGCCCTCTTTACTTTGTCGAGCCGTCTTCCGGCCGTGTTTTCGCTGGCAATCCTGTTGAACAGGAATGCATAGGCAACGGCTCCGGCACTGCATCCTGCCAGAGCGATGAACGCCAATAGTGTGGTGTCAATTCCAAACATCGAGGGCTAGTGCCTTCCTGGTGCGCTCATTCAATCCGACCGTTGCTCCATCGCTTCAAGCGCCGCGGCAAGTCGCTGCTCCTCGCCGTAGTAGCGCGCACGGTCCCAGAAATGAGGTCGGCCGATACCGGTCGATACATGCTCACCCAAAAGCCTGCCGCTCGAGTCCTCACCCTTAATGTTGTAGAGTACCAGGTCCTGCGTGATGATGACGTCACCCTCCATCCCGATGACTTCGGTGATGTGGGTAATGCGGCGAGAACCGTCACGCAGACGCGCCGCCTGGATAATGACGTCGATGGAACCCACGATGATCTCGCGCACGGTTTTCTGGGGAAGCGAGAAGCCCCCCATGGCGATCATCGACTCGATACGGTTGAGGCACTCGCGGGGACTATTCGAGTGGATGGTACCCATAGATCCGTCATGGCCGGTGTTCATTGCCTGAAGCAGATCGAAGACCTCAGGTCCACGCACCTCGCCGACGATGATGCGTTCAGGACGCATACGGAGGCAGTTCTTGACCAGGTCACGCATCGTCACCTCGCCCTCACCCTCTAGGTTTGGCGGACGCGTCTCTAGGCGCACCACATGGGGCTGCTGTAGTTGCAGTTCCGCAGAATCTTCGCAGGTGATGACACGCTCTTCACGGTCGATGTAATTCGTCAGGCAGTTGAGCAAGGTTGTCTTGCCTGAACCGGTGCCCCCTGAGATGACGATGTTGCATCGGACCCGGCCCACGATCTTGAGAATTTCAGCGCCATTAGGCGATATTGCGCCGAACTTGACGAGCTGATCGAGCGTCAGCTTGTCTTTCTTGAACTTTCGGATGGTGAGCGTAGCGCCGTCGATCGACAGTGGGGGCGCGATGACGTTGACGCGCGACCCGTCTGGCAAGCGCGCATCGCAGATCGGGCTCGATTCATCGACACGTCGGCCGACCTGACTGACTATTCTTTGGCAGATATTCAGGAGTTGCTGGTTGTCGCGGAAGCGGATTCCCGTCTGTTCAACCTTGCCGTTGACCTCGATGTAGACATTCTTGGAGCCATTGACCATGATATCCGCGATGTCATCGCGGGCCAGAAGCGGCTCCAGCGGACCGTAACCAAGAACGTCATTGCAGATATCCTCCAGGAGCTCTTCCTGCTCGGAAATCGACATCATTGCCATCAAGAACTTCGCGATGTCGATTTCCGAGCA
>JBKJRE010000008.1:0-2752 GCA_046594775.1 Rhizobiaceae bacterium
GGCGAACTGCTGGTCAAGGCCGGCACGCTCGTCGACGAACGCGATGTCGATATCGTCGAGAAGGCCGGCATCCAGTCGGTTCGCATCCGTTCGGCGCTCACCTGCGAGGTGAAGGTCGGCGTGTGCGCCGTCTGCTACGGTCGCGACCTTGCACGCGGCACGCCCGTCAACCAGGGCGAAGCCGTTGGCGTCATCGCGGCGCAGTCGATCGGCGAGCCGGGCACCCAGCTCACCATGCGTACCTTCCACATGGGCGGCACCGCGCAGGTGGTCGACTCGTCGTTCCTCGAAGCCTCGTATGAAGGCAAGGTCGAGATCCGCAACCGCAACGTGGTTCGCAACTCGGACGGCCAGAACATGGTGATGGGCCGCAACATGGCGGTTCTGATCCTCGACGAGGCGGGCAAGGAACGCGCCACGCACAGGCTGACCTACGGTTCGCGCCTGTTCGTCGACGATGGCGACAAGGTCAAGCGCGGGCAGCGCATCGCCGAGTGGGACCCCTATACGAGACCCGTGCTGACGGAGATCGAGGGCAAGGTGGTGTTCGAGGATCTGGTCGACGGTATTTCCGTTCAGGAAACCGCCGACGAATCGACCGGCATCACCAAGCGCGAGGTCATCGACTGGCGCTCGACGCCGCGCGGTTCGGACCTCAAGCCTGCGATCGTCATCCATGACGCCAAGGGCAAGGTCGGCAAGCTGTCCAAGGGCGGCGACGCCCGCTTCCAGCTGTCGGTCGAGGCCATCCTCTCGGTCGAGCCGGACGCCATGGTGCGCCCGGGCGACGTGATTGCGCGTATTCCGATGGAAAGCGCGAAGACCAAGGACATCACCGGCGGTCTGCCGCGTGTGGCCGAGCTCTTCGAGGCACGCCGTCCCAAGGATCACGCCATCATCGCCGAACTCGACGGCACGATCCGTTTCGGCCGCGACTACAAGAACAAGCGCCGCGTCATCATCGAGCCGCACGATTCGACGATGGAGCCGGTCGAGTACCTGATCCCGAAGGGCAAGCCGTTCCATCTCCAGGACGGCGATGCCATCGAGAAGGGCGACTACATTCTCGACGGCAACCCGGCGCCGCACGACATTCTGGCGATCAAGGGCGTGGAGGCCCTGGCCTCGTATCTCGTCAACGAGATCCAGGAAGTCTATCGTTTGCAGGGCGTGCTGATCAACGACAAGCACATCGAGGTGATCGTTCGCCAGATGCTGCAGAAGGTCGAGATCACGACGCAGGGCGACTCGACCTACATCCCGGGCGATCATGTCGACGTGATCGAACTGGATGAGATCAACGAGCGCCTGGTCGAGGAAGGCAAGAAGCCGGCAGAAGGCCAGCCCGTGCTGCTCGGCATCACCAAGGCTTCGCTGCAGACGCCAAGCTTCATCTCGGCCGCGTCCTTCCAGGAGACGACCCGGGTGCTGACCGAGGCGGCTGTCGCCGGCAAGACCGACATGCTGCAGGGCCTGAAGGAAAACGTCATCGTCGGCCGGCTTATCCCGGCAGGCACCGGCGGCACGATGAGCGCCATCCGGCGCATCGCGACCTCGCGCGACGAGCTGATCCTCGACGAGCGCCGCAAGATGTCGGGCGCGGAACTGGCCGAGCCGATGCTGGAAGATCTGACCAACGCCGCCGAATAGGCGGCAAGGTCCCCAGAGATGAACAAAAAGCCGCCGGGGCGACCCGGCGGCTTTTTCGTTAATGGGATTGTCGATATGGCAGGTCTGCCGCGCACCCTTCGCGTTCGGCAAGCGAATGAAGTCTTCTGTCAAACGTCCACAGTTTCGTGTTGTCAGTAAGCAAAACTGAGCCGAGAAGGTGCGCGTCCAAAAATCCGATACCCTGGCCGAACAGCGAACGCTCTTCGATAAGTTGCAACACTTCGGCATCGGTCGCCACTGTCGCTGACGGCAGGTCCAACAACTTTGATAGAAACTCCCGACGCCGCGCAATCGAACCGACGGCCAGTTCGCCAATGACGAATGGGTGTGTGAGAACCAACTCCTCGGAGATCAAGCCAACCAATGGGGCATTGCCCGCGCGCAGGTGATCAATCCACACCGAGGAGTCGACGAGAATCATTCGCTGTCGCTGGGTCGACGTCGCCTGCCGGCAGTCGCATTCGGATCGCTTCCGCCCAACTTTGCCAATCGGCGCGCTGCCTCGCGTTGAACGAGCGCGGTGAGGGCCTCCCGCAGCAACGCGGATCGTTCGGTCAAACCGGTATATTTCTGTGCCCTGGCCATCAGGTCGTCGTCGAGCGTAACCGTCGTTCTCATGATGCAGTTCCCTTGCAAGGCATCAAATATCGCATCGTTTGATGCAGAATTCAATGTCCGCAAGAGGTGCGCTCAATCCTCAAACGCTTCCACCACGTTACGCTTGCCGAGCATGAAGGCGTCGGCGACATGTTGCAGCGGCGCCAGGTCGACATCGGACTGGCCTGCGGCGATGATTTCGGCAAAGCGCCGATAGAGCAGGGGGTATTCGGCTTCCGGTTCTTCCCGGATGACGCGGTCGTCGATGGCGAGCTTTGCGCCGCCGCTCGACAGCAGCATCGAGCCGGCATCCGTGGCGACCATGATGTCCCAGCTTTGCGGGCCGGTCTGCAGCCAGTCGAGATCCATCGGCACGGCGACGCCCATCGAGGTGCGAAAGCTGATGCGGGCGGCGACCGGCGCGTCGCGATTTTCCGGAAAATCCAGCACCGCGCCGGTGATGTGCATTGGCGGCAGGATGTGG
>JBKJRE010000104.1:0-5403 GCA_046594775.1 Rhizobiaceae bacterium
TCGAAGGTTATCTGCTCACCGGGCGCCACGGCTTGTTCTCGTGCTACGAAGCCTTCGTCCACATCATCGATTCGATGTTCAACCAGCACGCTAAGTGGCTGGAGGTATGCCGGCGGATTCCGTGGCGAAAGCCGATCGCCTCGCTCACCTATCTGCTCACGTCGCATGTCTGGCAGCAGGATCACAACGGCTTCAGCCATCAGGATCCCGGCTTCATCGATCATGTCGCCAACAAGAAGGCCGACACGATCCGGGTCTATCTGCCGCCGGACGCCAATACGCTCCTCTCGGTAACCGACCATTGCCTGCGCAGCCGTGACTACGTCAATGTCATCGTTGCGGGCAAGGCGCCGGCACTGCAGTGGCTGGATATCGCCGCTGCTGCGCAACACTGCGTCAAAGGCGCCGGGGTATGGAACTGGGCGGGCAATGATGGCGACGGCGAGCCCGACGTGGTGATGGCCTGCGCCGGCGACGTGCCGACGCTCGAGACGTTGGCCGCAGCTGACCTGCTTCGGCACCATGTTCCTGATCTCAAGGTCCGCGTCGTGAACGTCGTCGACCTGATGGGGCTGCAACCGCCCAGCCAACACCCGCATGGCCTGAGCGACGGAGACTTCGACGCGATGTTCACCACGCAAAGGCCGGTGATCTTTGCCTACCACGGCTATCCGACGCTGATCCATCGACTGACCTATCGGCGCGCCAATCATCAGAATTTTCATGTCCACGGCTACAAGGAGGAGGGCACGACCACGACGCCATTCGACATGGCGGTATTGAACGAGATCGACAGGTTTCACCTGGCGGCGGATGCCGTTGCCCGCGTCCCACGTCTTGGCGCGAGCGCCGGGCATTTCGGTCAGATCATGCGCGACAAGCTGGCCGAACATTTTCGCTACATCAGGCGGCATGGGGAGGACATGCCCGAAATCCGCAACTGGAAATGGAACGCGGCGAAAGGATGAGGCGCTCTCAGCCGCCAATCAAGCCCTTCGCGAGGCTTCGGATCGCGCCAAGAATCTCCCAAGCTCGATTACGCCTTGGTATGGGCGTTTGCGTAATAGATCTGAAATGCCTTCACAGCACTCGCGATCGGCGAAAGGTAGCCCTGCGCCGGCTGTTGATGCCAGGGATTGAAACGGCCCCCGATAAACTGGAAGAAATCCAGGCGCGCCCGCCAGCCTGGGCAACGTGATACCCGTCGACGCCTACTTAGGTCGGATCGAGGCCATCATCCAACAGCGAGAAAGGATCAAACGGCAGACCATCGAACATCGGCGCTTGCGCCACCGCACGCTCGCCGCATAACATCAACCCCGAGACGAGGAAGATCCTCCACTAACCCAAGCCGCAGTCTACGCCAATTGTTCTGACCACGGACAGTTCTGACGACGGACACTCTGTTGAAGTCGCAGCCTCAAATCTGACCCGCGGGTCACGCCGCGAACGGCCAAGTCAACCAGCTCGCTTTCGACGTGATTTGGCAAAGGTGTCAAACGCCACCGCCAGAACAATGATCACCCCGATGATGATCTGCTGGATGTAGGACGAGACGTTGAGGATGACGAGCCCATTGAGCAGCACACCGATCAGGAGCGAGCCGACGACCGTCCCAAAGATCGTGCCGATGCCGCCAAACAGGCTGGTGCCGCCAATGACCACGGAGGCGATCACGGTGAGCTCGTAGCCGGTGCCGGCGACGGCCTCGGCGGAGTTGAGCCGGGCCGACAGCACGAAGGCACAGAGGCCGGCAAAAAACCCCATGATGACGTATACGCTGACTATTATCTGGTTGACGTTGAGACCCGATAGGCGTGCCGCCTCCGGGTTGCCCCCGACGGCATAGACGCGCCGACCGAACCGCATGTAGCTGAGCACGATATGCGCCGCGATCGCGCAGACCAGGAAGATGATCACGGGCACCGGCACCGGGCCGATCTTGCCCTGTCCCCACCAGGAATACCCAGGGTCGAAACCAGAAATCGGCCCGCCGGCCGCGAAGAGCAGGGCCGCGCCGCGAAAGACCGACATTCCCCCGAGTGTGACCACAAAGGGCGGCACTTTGAGTTTGGTGATCGCGAATCCCTGTACCAAGCCCCCTGCAATTCCCACGGCGACCGCCGCAAGTGCTGCCAGTGGCCAGCCGTAGCCGATGGCGTCGTCTCCGACAGTGAAGCGGTCCGACAGCCCACCCTTCGCAACAGCGGCGGCGACAAGTCCGGCGAAAGCGAGCAGAGAGCCGATCGACAGATCGATGCCTGCCGTCAGAATGACGAACGTCATTCCGATGGCGAGGAGCCCGGTGACCGAGACCTGGCGAGCAATGTTGAACAGGTTGACCGACGAAAGAAAGCGCGGCTCCACGATGGCAAACACGGCCATCAGAATTAGGAGGAAGATCAGCGGCGCAAACCTTGCGGCAAAGCCGAAGACGTCCCATCCATTCCGGATTCCGGCGTCGCTTTCTGTCGAATTGGTCAATTTATACCCCCGTTCACCCTCAAGCCGCCCTGTTTACGGGTGCGGTCATCATCATCATCAGCTTTTCCTGGTCTGCGTCCTCGCGCATAATTTCCCCAGTGACGCGTCCCTCGCGCATCGTGACTATTCGGTCGGCGATCGTCAGGATTTCGGGCAGTTCCGAAGATATGGCGATCACCGCAATGCCGGAATTGGCCATTTCCAGAAGCAGATTGTGAACTTCGACCTTTGCGCCAACATCGATCCCCCGGGTCGGCTCATCGACAATCAGTATCTTGGGTCCGAGCGCCAGCCAGCGCGCCAGCACTACCTTCTGCTGGTTGCCGCCAGACAGATTGGCGACGAGTTGGTCAGGATGAGCCATTCGGATGTTCAGCCGGCGCCTGTAATCCTCCACGAGGCCGCCTTCCTTTCGGCTGTCTATGAAGCATCTCCAGCGGCTGATCCGGTCGTGCGCTGCCATGGTCAAATTGGTCTTGATGGCAAGCGACAAGAATAGCGCCTGCTGCTTGCGGTCTTCCGGCACAAGGCCGATACCGTGGGCAATGGCTTCCTGCGGCGAGCGGATTGCGGTTTCCTGGCCATCGATCAGCACGCGGCCGGAATCGAAGGGATCTGCGCCGAAGACTGCCCGCGCCATCTCTGTCCGGCCGGCACCGATGAGTCCTGCGACCCCCAGCACCTCACCGCGCCGGACGTTGAAGGAGACGTTGCGCAATTCGATCGCCTGCGGGGATGTCACCGTTCGAAGCCGCACAATGTCACGCACTTCGAGCATCACCGGACCAAACTCGGTTGCCGTGCGTCTTTCGCTGAGCGCCTTGAGCTCGCGGCCTACCATGAGCTTGATAATGCCTTCGACGGAAGTCTCCTTGACATCGCCGGCGCCGGCGTTGCTTCCGTCGCGAAGCACTGTGTAGCGGTCGCAAATTTGGAACACTTCTTCGAGACGATGCGTCACGAAGATCGTCGAGATGCCCTTCGCCTTCAGGCCAAGGACGATGTCGAACAATTTGTCGACCTCCGCCTGGCTGAGCGCCGAAGTGGGCTCATCCATCACAATGAGCTTTGACTTCATGGATAGCGCTCGCGCGATCTCAACCATCTGCTGTTCGGCCACAGACAGGTCCCTTACCAGCGTCCGGGGACCGCGCTCGAGACCGATGCTTCTGGTCAACTGCTGGGTGGCTGCCTCGAGCTGCGGGTCGTTTACGAAAAAGCGCGAACCGGGCTCGCGGCCGACGAAGACGTTGTCGGCGATGGACATATTGGGGGCGAGCGTGAATTCCTGGTAGATGGTCACGATGCCGCGGCGCTGGGCATCCTGCGGATTGGCGAGGACGCTTGGAAATCCATCGATCTCGATGGTGCCGCTGTCGGACGACTGGGCCCCGGCCAGAATTTTCAGGAGCGTAGACTTGCCGGCGCCGTTCTCGCCGAGGAGTGCATGCACCTCTCCCGCACCTACTTCGAGATTAACCCCGCCGAGCGCCACGACGCCCGGAAAGGTCTTTACGATATCGGTCATCCGGAGCATCGGCGTTAAGCTGGTCTGAGACGACATGGCGTACCGGAAGCGTGTGTGAGGTCCTGACGGCCCGCACTGGGCCGGGCCGTCAGGGTCCAGGGTCTGAAGCGCGCGCCGCCAAAGACGATTGGTAGTTCGTCGACCGATGTTATTTCACTTCACCCATGCGCTCGCCGACGGAGAGGTTCTCCTTTGTCACGGCAACTGGAGTCAGGAGCGTCACTTGTTCCGCCGGCTTCTTCCCGTCCTTGATGAAGTCCATCAGGATCTGAACGCCGGTTGCGCTCTGCTTGCCGGGAAACTGCTCGATCGTGGCCGTCAGACCACCGTCCCGCACCTGGGCGAGTGCCTCAGGAAGCGCGTCAAAACCGATGATGACAATTCCGGTCAGGCTGCGCGCCTTGACCGCTTCCATGGCGCCAAGCGCCATGTCGTCATTTGCGGCCACGATAACCTGCGGCGGTTCCTGCATGCCGGCAAGGGCGGCTTCGGTAACCGAGAGGCCCTTCGAACGATCGAAGCCGGCCGTCTGTTCGAAGACGATCTTGTATTTATCTCCCGCGGCATCGAGGACATTGTGGAGGCCCTTGTTGCGATCGATCGCAGGCGAGGCGCCCGACTGGCCCTGCAAATTGACGATGGTGGCGCCATCGGGGAACATCGACACGATCAGGTTGCCCTGAGCTTCGCCACCTTTGACATTATCGGCGCCCACATGAGCCAGAATTCCCTCGACGGATGCGACGCGACGGTCGACCGTCACGACGGGGATGCCGGCCTCGACCGCCTGCGTGATCGCCGGCGCCATAGCATCCACTTCGTTCGGGCTGATGATAATGCCCTTCACGCCACGCGCTATGGCAGCCTCGACGTCGGCGGTCTGTTTTGGCGATGAAACTTGGCCGTCACTCTCGATGGCCGTGCCGCCGGCTGCTTCCACGGCGCCCTTCATGGCGTTCATCATGTGAACGAAGAAGGGGAAGGTTAGTCCCGGGACCGAAGTCAGAATTTCCGGTTTGTCCTGAGCCATCGCTCCGGCAGTCATAGACAGCGCCAGTCCGGCGGCTGCAATCAGTGTGGTGACGTGTTTGCGCATTAGTTCCTCCCTGGAAATGCCTCGATATCCCGCACGGATCGATCCATTGAGTCAATGCGCATTTTTAGGACGTGATCTTGTGCATTGCGGCGATGCCGAAATGGCCGCAGTGCCCCGCTACGATCCTTGCCTGAGGATGTACGCTTGTCGGAATTCGCGGAGCCATGGGAATCGCAGACATGAGGCGCAAAGCGATCAGTCATTTAGCTAAATGCGCAGTCTGTTGCCAACAAAGGTGCGAGCTTCCGAAGACCATTTGCGACATGCCGGCCGCGGGGATGAGACGGCGCACGCA
>JBKJRE010000295.1:0-3720 GCA_046594775.1 Rhizobiaceae bacterium
ATCATCCTGTCGATGGGCAAGGCCCTGCGCAGGGACGAACCGCACCTCCATGAAGCGGCATACCGCCGCCTGGGCATTCCGGTTCTCGGTCGCATTTCGGCGCCTGGAACGGTTGAAGGCGGGGATTGCGTCTGGGTCGACGCTAGGACGCTTGCCATCGGGCGCGGTGTGCGCACGAACCAGGAAGGCATAGGGCAGATGACGGAACTGCTCGCCCCCGAAGGCATTGCGGTCCATGGCTTCGACCTGCCGCTTTGGCATGGCGAGGACGCCTGCCTGCATCTCATGTCCGTGGTCAGCCCTCTCGCCGACAATATTGCGCTGGTCTATTCGCCGCTGTTGCCGGCGGCCTTTTACCAGATGCTGAAATCGCGCGGAATCAAGCTCGTCGAGGGTGACGCCGAAGAATTCGCCGCCAGCAATGGGCTCAGCCTTAACGTGCTGCCGACGGCGCCGCGCGAAGTCATTGCCGTGGCTGGCTTCCCGAAGACGCTGGCCGCGATGGCGGCTGCCGGCTGCTCCGTCGTCACCTTCGAGGCCGACGCCCTGTGCATCGCCTGCGAGGGTGGCCCGACCTGTCTCACGCGTCCGATACTGCGCGGACAGGGATAAAGGGCATGGCGACCGTCGGAGAAGCGCTCATCAGCCTGCTCGAGCAGTATGGCGTCGACACTGTTTTTGGTATTCCCGGGGTCCACACGGTTGAACTCTATCGGGGCCTTGCCGCCTCAAAGATCCGTCACGTCACTCCGCGCCACGAGCAGGGCGCAGGCTTCATGGCGGACGGCTATGCGCGGGTGACTGGAAGACCCGGCGTCGCTTTCGTCATAACTGGACCGGGGCTGACCAACACGATCACCGCCATGGGGCAGGCGCGCGCCGATTCGATCCCCATGCTGGTGATCTCGGGCGTCAATGCGCTCGACACGCTTGGCAAGGGACTGGGCCATCTCCACGAACTGCCCGACCAGCGCGGCATGATGGAGAAGGTGGCGTTGTTCTCGCACCGCATCACCGAAGCCAGCGAACTGCCCGATGTGCTGGCGCGGGCTTTCCAGCTTTTTGCCCGCTCGCGGCCGGGGCCGGTTCATATCGAAATTCCCATTGACGTGATGGGCCAGCCCGCAGACGGCCTGATTGCCGAGGCGCAGTATTACGAAGTCGTAGCGCCGGGACCCAATTCCATCGCCCGCGCTGCGGAGCTTGTCGTCGCCGCGGAGCGCCCGCTGATCCTTGCAGGAGGCGGCGCCAAACGCAGCGAGGCAAGCCTGCGGCGTCTGGCGGAAAAACTCGACGCACCTGTCGTCCTGACCAGCAATGCCCGTGGCCTTCTGTTCGGCCATGCGCTCGTCGTGCCGGCAAGTCCGAGCCTCAGGGCAGTCGTCGAGCTGATGGCGCAGGCCGATCTGGTGATTGCCGCGGGCACCGAATTCGGGCCGACCGACTATGACATGTATGCCGACGGCCGCTTCGTCGTGCCGCCCAACCTTATCCGGATCGACATCGATATCGATCAGCTGGCGCGCTGGCCAGCGACGGTGGCCATCGAGGCCGATTGCAGCCTGGCGCTGGAGGCGCTGTGCGCGGCGCTTGTCGGAGAAGAGCCACGCCCACGCGAACCGGGAGCAGGCCCGGCGCGTGCCAGCGCCGTACGTGCGGCCGCGCGACAGGAAATCGGTCCCGAGATGCGGGCTCAGGTGGCAGTGGTTGAGGCGATCCGGGATACGCTGCCGGCTTCGATCATGGTTGGCGATTCGACGCAGCCGGTCTATGCCGCCAATCTCTGCTACGATCATGACCGCCCCTGCGGCTGGTTCAACGCGGCGACCGGATTCGGCGCGCTCGGCTATGGCCCGCCGGCAGCGATAGGAGCAGCAATTGGCGAGCCCGACGCCACCGTCGTCTGTCTGTCGGGCGACGGCGGATTTCAGTTCACGCTTCCCGAACTTGCGGTCGCCGTCGACAACAACACGCCGGTGATCTTCGTCGTCTGGAACAATCGCGGCTACCGCGAGATCGAAACATCCATGCGGGCGGTTGGCGTCGAGCCGGTGGGCGTTTCGCCGCTTCCCCCGGATTTCTGCAAACTTGCCGATGCCTATGGCATTGCGGCCGAAAGGCTGACGGGGATCGGCGGCCTTGCCGATGCATTACGACGTGGACAGGCAACCGCGCGGCCTTATGTCATAGAGATCGTTGTCACTTAGGATAACCGGCAAGGCCGGGTCACGGGGGCTCCATGGCGGGGACTTTTGAAGGCAGGCATATTGTGGTGACAGGCGGAACCGGCGCTCTGGGAGGCGCTGTTCTGAAGCATTTGATCGACGATGGAGCGGTCTGCCATGTGCCGACCAGCCAGGCTTCGGCGCCGTCGCGCTTTGCGTTCGCTGGCGCGGAACGCGTCCGGCCCGCCCTGGCCATCGATCTCGCCGACCCGGCAGCAGTGGACAGCTTCTATGCGGCGGTTCCCGGCCTTTGGGCATCTATCCATCTGGCCGGCGGGTTCTGGATGGCGTCGATCGGCGAAACGACAGCCGATGATTTCGCCGGCATGATGGATATCAATGTCCGGACCGCCTTCCTGTGCTGCAAGGCAGCTGCTGCGACGATGTCGGCAGCGGGCGCCGGAGGGCGGATCGTCAATGTCACGGCACGGCCGGGTCTCGATCCGCGCAGGGGCGCCGGCATGGCTGCCTATGCCACAAGCAAGGCGGCAGTGGCGGCGCTCACCGTGGTGCTGGCCGAGGAATTGAAGGGCGAGGGCATATTGGTGAATGCCGTTGCGCCGTCCACGCTCGACACGCCTGCCAACCGCGCCAGCATGCCGAACGCGGACCTTGCCAAATGGGTCGCACTCGATAATGCGGCCGAGGCGATCTGCCACCTGGCGTCGCCGCTGAACAGGGCGACAAGCGGCGCGCTGGTCCCGCTCTACGGCAGGGCCTGACGCCTGAAGCCTGAAAGCCCCTGACATGTCAGTGCAGGTCGATCATGCCTTTCAACTGGCCGTGTGACGCCGTCCAGTCGGTCGGTCGCTCGATCATGCGATGCACGCGCGGTGGCTCGATTCCAGCGTGCAACTGCCGGATCTTGTCGCCGACCTTGGCATCTGCCTGGGTGATGCGCGAATTGTGCCTTATGTATTCGACCCATGTTGCCGCATGATAGCTTTCGATCCAGATCTCGGGGTTCTCCACATCGCGCATCAGCGTCCAGTTGCGGGCTCCGTCGCGCCGCCTGACCCTCCGGCGCTCGGCCATCGTGTCGAGAAATTCGTGCAAATTCTCCTCGCGGATGATGTACTCGATCATGATGACGATCGGACCGCTGCGCTGCTTGATATCAAGTGCCAGATGCGGTTCGCGAAAACGGTTCAGCGGATCGAGATTGAGCGCGGTCCGCTCCGGCAGCCTGAACCACAGGCCGAGCCCCCCGCCGAGAAGCATCAGGCCGGCCGAGACCAGCAAGGCGATGTCGGGGCCGCGCACCTCGGCGATGACGCCCCAGATCCAGCTTCCCAGCGCCATGCCGCCGAAGGTCGTCATCTGGTAGAGCGACAGGGCTCGACCGACCACCCATCGCGGCGTCGACAGCTGCACCGTCACGTTGAAGAGAGAAAGCGTCATCACCCAGCTTGCGCCGCCGATCATGAGACCGGCGCAGGTCAGAACGGCGTTGCCGCTCAGCGCCGAGACGCTGGCCGAGGCGGCGAATGCCAGG
>JBKJRE010000453.1:0-3553 GCA_046594775.1 Rhizobiaceae bacterium
CCATCCCTGGTTCATCGGCGTGCAATATCACCCCGAACTGAAAAGCCGCCCACTCGACCCGCATCCGCTGTTTGCGAGCTTCATAGGAGCGGCGGTAGAGCAGTCGCGACTGGTGTGATCTGAAACTGAGGAAACTCAGTTTCGGCCACCCAGTTCGCCCTTTGCCTTCTCTGCGGCTACCTGCCGGATGGCGTCCGCCATGGTTGCCGAATCCTGAGCGCCCATTACGGCATATTTACTTTCCAGCAGGAAGCAGGGGACGCCAGTGATCCCCATTCTTGAAGCCGTCGCGACCTCTGCATAAACCGCTTCGCGGTCGGCGTCGCCGGCGAGCAGCGTCTCAACGACCGCCGGATCCATGCCGGCGTCCTTTGCGGCTCCGATCAGCGCGGACCTTTCGCCGATGTCGACGCCCTTTTCGAAATAGAGCTCGAAAAGATTTCTCACCAGCGCGTTCTGGACATCGTTATTGTCGGTTCCCGCCCAGCGAATGACGCGATGGGCATCGAGCGTATTGGGCGAGACCTTGATCGCATCAAAATCGAATGCGATGCCTTCGGCCTCTCCAATCGGCAAGATGCGCTGATGCATGTCGCGAACGCGATCCTCACTGCCAAACTTGGCCAGCATATATTGTTTGCGATCGTTGCCCGACGCGGGGATGGTCGCATCTAGCTGGAACGGACGCCAGCGTACCTCGACATCGGCCTCGGGAACTGACGCGATGGCTGCTTCCAGTCTCTTCTGACCAATATAACACCACGGGCAAACCACGTCCGACACGACGTCGACGGTGATTGTCTCGGTCATCATCATTTCTCCAGAATGCGTCAATCCTCGCGCCACCATGTCGGCAGCTGATAGCCATATATAGGCGTTTTTCCGGGATGTTTAATGTGACTCCAGCGGGCGACCCACTGTTCCGGCTGATGGTAGAGGGGAACGACGTAGGCGCCGCTCAGCAGAACCCGGTCGAGCGCGCGCACTGCGGTTTCGAAATCTTCCTTCTTTCGCGCGTGGACGACGGCGTCGATAACCGCGTCGATCGCAGGGTCGGCCACGCCGGCGAAATTGTACGTTCCGGGAAGGTCCCGGGAGGTTGAACCCCAGCGTCCGACCTGCTCGCCGCCTGGCGAGAGTGACGACGAATAGCGCTGCAGCATCACGTCGTAGTCATAGGTTTGCTGCCGCTTGAGATATTGAGCGCTGTCCACGGAGCGGATCGTCGCCGCAATGCCGATGCGGGCCAAGGTGCGCTGCCAGGCGGTGCTGACGGCTTCGCCGGACTGGCCATTGAGCAGGATCTCAAACGCCAGTTGCTTGCCCGAGGAGTCGACCAACTTTCCGCCGGTCAGCCTGTAGCCGGCCCTGGAAAGCGCATCGAGACCGCTCTTGAGAAAGTTCCTGTCGCGGCCGCTGCCATCCGACTTTGCCGGCGTCCACAAGCCAGCCATGATCGCGGGGGCGACGGCCTCGGGGAAGGGCGCCAGGAGCGCCCTTTCAGCTTCACTGGCCGGCACGCCGGTCGATGCGAGGACCGAACCGTCAAAATAGCTCTTGGTCCGCGTGTAGGCGCCGGAAAAAAGATTCTTGTTGGCCCACTCGAAGTCGAAAAGATCGACCAGCGCGGCTCGAACCGCCCGGTCCTTGAAAACATCGCGGCGCGTGTTGAGAACAAACCCGAACATGCCGGAAGGCAATCCGCTGATGAAAGTGTCCTTGACCACCCTGCCGTCGGTGGCCGCGGGGAAATCGTAGCCGCTTTCCCATCGTCCGGTATCAGTTTCGATCTGGATATCGGTGTTTCCCTTCTTGAACGATTCGAACATCGTATTCTCGTCGCGGATGTAGTTGATGCGTATCTCGTCGTAATTGTCGAAACCAACCTTGGAGGGAATATCCTTCGCCCAGTAGTCGGGACGGCGTTTCAGACTGACAGATTCGCCGGGCTTGACCGAATCGACCAGGTAGGGTCCCGAGCCGACGAGCGGCGTGAGCGTCGATTTCTCGAAACTTTCGGCGTCGGTCGCGTGGCGCGGCAAAATGGGCAGCAACGCCAGTAAAAGCGGAGATTCACGATCAGCCCTGTCATTGAAGGTGAACCGGACACCGCGTTCGCCGACCTTGTCCATGCGTTCGACGGTCCTGACCCAGTTTTGATAAAGGGGCCGGGCCCGATCACGGAACAGTTCCATTGAAAAGATAACATCGTCCGGCGTCACTTCGGTCCCGTCCGAAAATCTGGCGCGCGCGTCGAGCGTGAATTCCACAAAGCTACGCTCCTCGTCGGTTTCGACGCTTTCAGCCAACAGCGGATAGAGCGTAAAGGGCTCGTCCCGCGAGCGCATCATGAGCGTGTCGAAAACGGTTACGCCGAACACGGCATCGAAAAGCCCGCGCGCGCCGTCGCCCTGAACAATGAATGGATTGACGCTGTTAAAGGTGCCTTGCACCGCATAATCGATGCGCCCCCCCTTCGGAGCCTCCGGATTCACATAAGGAAAGTGCTCGAAGCCGGCGCCCAGCGCCGGTTCGCCGTGCATCGCCAAGGCGTGAGTCGGGACAGCGTCCGCAGTGGTTGCGGCAAGGAGCAGTGTCAACAGGGCGGCCACAAGGGTGAGAAGCAATCGCTGCATCAAGATATCCCGCATCCAATCAAGGCTGATGATTCGTCGCTTAACCTAACATGGCGTGCAATCATGCCCTTATCGCGAAGCCGCGAAATGAAAAGCCGACGCTGGACTGGATTCATGGCGCGGCGCAGTGTAACACGCGACCCGAAGTCATTCTGTTGCCTCAATTGCGCAACAGGTAGCAGGGAAATGCGGTGGCCAGCGTCGCTTCCGCACGATGCAAGAGGAAACTGAAAAGATGATAAGCCTGAAAGCCGATATTTGCCGCGTTTCGGTCATGGCTGCCGGAGCACTCAGTCTGTTGGCGACGGCCGCGGTTCCATCGGCGGCACAGCAGCAGCAGATGCCGAAGGGCTGGTTCAAGGCTTGCGCCAAGCAGGAAGATGTCGACATCTGCAATGTTCAGAACATCGTCAGCGCCAGCACCGGCCAGGTCGTTACCGGCGTGAGCCTTCTTGAGATCAAGGGCAAGGTCAACAAGAAGGTCTTCCAGGTCACCGTGCCGACGGGACGGCTGGTCCCCCCGGGAATAGGTCTTCAGGTTGACGGCGGAAAGGCGCAGAAACTTGACTACGTGCTATGCTTTCCTGATCGATGCATCGCCGAGGCCCCACTCTCCGACCAGCTTGTCGCCACTTTAAAGAAGGGTTCTGAACTGACCCTCACATCGGTCAACTCGCAGAATCAGGGAAATCCTGTAAAGGTTTCGCTTGCGGGCTTTACCGACGCTTTTGACGGGCCAGCGATGCAGCAGTCCGATATTGAGGACAGGCAGAAGAAGCTGCAGGAGTTTGTCGCCAAGAACAACGAGGACTTCGCCAAGAAGCTCAAGGAAGAACAAGAAAAGGCCAAGGCCGGAAACTGACCGCGATCAATTCTGGTTGGCAGAAACAGCGGGGCCTTGGCCTCGCTTTTTTTGT
>JBKJRE010000513.1:0-4905 GCA_046594775.1 Rhizobiaceae bacterium
GTGCAAGTCGGTGATCGGAACCGAATTGCACGATCCTGCACCATCTGATTCCGAAATCAGGACGCTGCTGACCGCAGCCAGCAGGGTGCCGGATCATGGCCGGCTGGCGCCTTGGAGATTCATTCTCTATCGCGGCGATGCGCGCCTCGAAATCGGCAGAAAACTGGCAGAACTGGCCGAAATGCGTGACGGACCGCTTCCCGAGGGACGTCGCAAACAGGAATTGACACGATTTTCGCGCGCGCCGCTGGTGGTCGGTGTTGTGTCGAGCCCGAAGGAACATCCCAAGATTCCGCAGTGGGAGATGTTTCTGTCCTCTGGTGCTGCGGCCATGAACCTGGTTCTTGCCTCGAATGCGCTTGGCTATGGCGCGAACTGGATCACCAACTGGTATTCCGACATCGCTGAAGGCAGGGCTCTTCTTGGCCTGGCGCCCCAAGAGCGGGTCGCCGGCTTCGTGCATATCGGCTCTCACGACGTAGCGGCGCCGGAAAGGCCGCGTCCGGAGGTCGAATCACTTTACGCCGACTATTCCGGGCCTTGGCAGGGTTAGCGCGCGCACGCCAGCACCGCCAATCACCGCTTCGAAGCGCCTGCACGCGCCAGCAGCCGCCGCGCGCGCTTCAGGTGCGGAACGTCGTACATCTGGCCGTCGATGGAAACCACACCAGGGTTTCCCGCATCCTCGAAGGCTGTCACCACATTACGGGCCTGTTCGACCGAAGCATCGGTTGGCGTGAATGCAGCGTTGATGATCGGCACCTGATCGGGGTGGATGGCCATCTTGGCGGTGAAACCGTCGCGTTCGGCTTCTAGGCATTCCCTGCGAAGCCCGTCGCCGTCGCGAAAATTGACGAAGACCGTATCGATTGCCGCTACCTCGGCCGCCGAGGAGGCCAGAAGGGTCAGCGTGCGGGCGAAGCGGAACACATCCGTGTAGCAGCCCCGGTCGTCCCGCGTGGTTCTTGCACCTATGGCCGCCGAGAGGTCCTCGGCACCCCAGGTCAAACCTGCAATGCGGGAACTTGCGCCCTGATAGCTTGCTGCGGAAAAAACGCCGGCCGGGGTTTCGCCGGTCAGGGGAATGATCCTGAGCGCGCCGTCGGGCAGGCCGATTTCCGCTTCAAGAACGCGCAGTTTTACCGACAGATGCTGAACGTCGGAACCGCCATTTGATTTTGGCAGCATGATTCCGTCGGGCTTTGCGGGGACGATGCGCTTGAGATCCTCGTCGGTGAGACCGGTCGAGAAATCATTGACCCGCACATAGATCGAGGCTCCGGTATCATGGCGTCTTGACGCAATGAACCCGGCGGCAGTGTCGCGCGCCTTCTGCTTGTTTTCCCCGGCGACCGAATCTTCCAGGTCGAGAATCAGGACATCAGCGCCCGACGACAGGCCTTTTTCGAGTTTCCGTTCCGAGTCGCCGGGCACGAACAGAAGCGAGCGCATCAAGCCGCCCTTCGCATGATCATCGCCTGCCGCTGGCATCTGGCGACAAGATCGTCATGCTGGTTGAAGGCGCGATGCTCGAACTCGACAATTCCCCGGTCTGGCTTCGACTTCGATTCACGCACCGACATGACTTCGGTTTCAACGCGGATCGTGTCGCCGTGGAAGACAGGATGCGGAAACACCGTTTCTTTCATCCCGAGATTGGCCGTCGTGGTTCCCAGAGTCGTATCATGCACGGATATGCCGATCATCAGCCCGAGCGTCAGCAGCGAGTTCACCAACGGTCTGCCCCATTCCGACTTGGCGGCGAAATCGAAGTCGATGTGCAGGGGCTGCGGGTTGAGCGTCATCGTCGAAAACAACATATTGTCGCCTTCGGTGACGGTCTTGGTCAGGCTGTGGCGGAAAGTCTGCCCTTGGTGGAACTCGTCAAGGTATAGTCCTGCCATCTTTCCCTCCCGGTTTCTGTGCCGATTGATAGGCGCGGGAGAGGCAGCCATCAAGCCGGTTAAGGAACATGGTGAACCAATCGTAAACTATTTCCGCCTAGCGTCGACCACCAGGCCAAGGGGGTTGGCTTGGCGAGCAAAGCGGGCATTCATGGTCGTCTCACATTTCCTGAAATGGATTTATACGGCAAGGGTAAGTGAACGCGCTGCGGCTGCCTCGGCTCTTGCCAGAGCCTACATAAATCGCGATCTGCCATTCGAGGACCGCTGCGCTGCAGAAGCGGCCTTGACGCTGCTGCTCGACGATCCATCTGCCAAAGTTCGCCTGGCCATCGCCGAGGTTCTGGCGCTCAGCCGCCATGCCCCCCTCCAGGTTGTCAGCGCGCTTGCGTCCGATCAGCCTGAAGTCGCCGCACTGATCCTGGCGCGATCGCCCCTGCTGACCGACGCGGACCTGATAGACCGCATCGCTTCCGGACAAAAGGCTACCCAGAAACTCATCGCAGACAGGCCGAAGGTCTCCATGGCACTTTCTGCCGCGATTGCCGAGGTAGGCGAAGCGGGCGCCTGCGAAACACTGGTTGCCAATCGGGGCGCTTCCATCGCCGCGCTCAGCTTTCGTCGCATAGCCGAGCGACACGGCCACATCGGCCCCCTGAGGGAGTCGCTGATTGCCGATCCGCGCTTGCCGGCCGAGTCACGTCACATGCTTTTGGTAAAGCTCGGCGATGCGCTCAGGCAATCGTCTCTGGTCGTGGCTCTCATGGGCGCGGCGCGCGCCGACCGCGTTCTCAAGGATGCCTGCATCAAGGCCTCGCTCACGCTGATCGAGGGAACGAAGCCGGAGGAATACGGCGCGCTGATTGCACATCTTCAGGTGCGCGGCGACCTGACGGCGAGCTTTGTGGTGCGAACCGTGGCGCACGGCAAGGTCGATTTCTTCGGCTCGGCACTGGTCTTGCTGACCGGTCAGTCCGAGGAGCGGGTGAGGGCTCTGCTGGCCAATGGAAACGATGTCGCGCTGTCAGCGCTGTTCAGAAGCGCCGGGCTGTCCGAAACCGTGCATCGTGTGTTGGTTCGCGCTCTGAAAGTGTGGCGCGAAGTGGCCTGCGGCAAAAGGGTGGCCGGCGCGCAGGAAGTCTCATGGCTGATGTTGAACGAGTTGGACGGCGACGCAGCGACAGGCGACCTTGCCGGACTGCTCAAATCGATCCATCTTGACGCGCTTCGCGAAAACGCCAGAGGTCACGCTCTGGCAATTGCGGCAGCCTAGATGTCCAGAACCTCGGTCTCGGCGAATTCCGCCTGATCCTGGATAAACCGGAACCGGGCTTCCGGCTTGGTGCCCATGAGGGCATCGACCGTAAACTTGGTGGCCGTCTCGTCCTGCTCCACGTCGACGCGCAGAAGCCTACGCTTCCTCGGGTCCATAGTGGTTTCCTTCAACTGCGCCGCCATCATCTCGCCCAGGCCCTTGAAGCGCCCAATCTCCACCCTGCCGCGGCCGCTGAACTCGGTCTTCAAGAGCTCGTCCTTGTGCTCATCGGTTCGGGCGTAGAGCACTTTTCCGCCCTGACTGATCCGGTAGAGCGGCGGCACTGCCATGTATAGATGCCCGCCGCGTATCAGCTCCGGCATCTCCTGATAGAAGAAGGTTATCAGCAATGCGGCGATATGAGCGCCGTCGACGTCGGCGTCGGTCATGATGATGACGCGGACGTAGCGCAGATCTTCTTCGCGGTATTTGCTTCTCGTTCCGCAACCCAGCGCCTGGATCAGGTCTGAGATCTGCTGGTTGGCGGTGAGCTTGTCGTGCCCGGCGCTAGCGACATTGAGGATTTTGCCGCGCAACGGCAGGATGGCCTGGCTGGCGCGGTCGCGCGCCTGTTTCGCCGAGCCGCCCGCAGAATCGCCCTCTACGATGAAGAGTTCGGCGCCTGCCGCGGCATTTTGCGTGCAGTCGGCAAGCTTTCCCGGCAGACGCAGCTTGCGAACCGCCGACTTGCGGGAAACTTCGCGCTCCTGGCGGCGGCGCACCCGTTCGTCGGCGCGTGCGATCACCCAGTCCAGGAGCTTTGACGCCTCCTGAGGATTGTCCGCGAGCCAATGATCGAATGGGTCACGTATGGCCTGCTCGACAATGCGGATGGCTTCGATCGTGGCCAGCCGGTCCTTGGTCTGGCCGACGAATTCGGGCTCGCGGATAAACACCGACAGCATGCCGGCGGCGGAGATCATCACATCGTCGCTGGTGATGATCGAGGCACGCTTGTTGCCGACCAGTTCGGAGTAGGCCCGCAAACCGCGTGTCAGAACGTTGCGGAAACCGGCTTCATGCGTGCCGCCATCGCCGGTCGGGATGGTGTTGCAATAGGAACGGACGAAGCCGTCGCCGCCGTACCATGTGACGGCCCATTCAAGTGAACCGTGGCCCCCCTGCTTTTCGCTCTTGCCGGCAAAGACCTCGCGGGTCACCTGGAAGTCGCCGCCAAGCGAGGCGGTCAGATAGTCCTTCAGCCCGCCAGGGAAATGGAAGACCGCCGTCTGCGGTGTCTCGTCCTTCTCCTTGATCAGTTCGGGAGCGCAGGTCCAGCGAATCTCGACGCCGCCGAAGAGATAGGCCTTGGATCGCGCCATGCGGCACAACCGCGCCGGCTCGAACGCCGCGCCCTTGCCAAATATTTCCGGATCCGGGTGAAACCGGATCCTTGTGCCGCGGCGGTTATGCACCTCGCCGAGCGCTTCCAGAGGGCCTTGGGCTATACCGCGCGAGAAGCGCTGCCGGTAGAGCTGGCGGCCGCGCGCCACTTCCACCTCAAGCTCATCGGACAGCGCGTTGACCACCGATACCCCGACGCCGTGCAGGCCGCCTGAGGTCTCATAGACTTTCGAGTCGAACTTTCCGCCGGCGTGCAGCGTGCACATGATCACTTCGAGCGCCGATTTGTCAGGAAACTTCGGATGTGGATCGACCGGGATGCCACGCCCGTTATCGGTCACG